>NZ_DATMYY010000140.1:0-7399 GCF_035560735.1 Methanospirillum sp. | reverse complement strand
GCTTATCCTGATCCCTGCCCAACTACCTGAGAGATATGAGTAACGATCTCACTTCAGAACAGGGTAAAATCATATCAGATATCTATCAGTATCTTGGAGATGCCAGGAGTATTAGTCTTCAGCAGACACGCCAGGATAAGGATCGTCGAAATTTTTATGCGTTATCGATGGTATTGTTTGCTCTTTCAAACCGCCTGATTGATCTAGGGAGAGAGACTGTGTACTATCGGGGATATGCAAGTCCTGAAGAAGAGATACGAAATAAAGCAATATTCAAGCGTCTTTCAGATTATGATGTGATCGATCCGGCGACCCGTCAGGATCTTATCATACTCGTAAATTTTCGGAATCAGTGTTCACATCATTTCCATGAAGTAACAAAAGAAGATCTAAACGAGATAATTGAGTCACTTCCTAGGTATGAGGCTTATGTCACTGTCATACGTAATGAACTCAACCGGACGGGTATGATTACCCGGAAACAAATGATTCTTGCTACCGGGATAATACTGCTAATTTGTATCCTTGTTGTAATTTTTCTTTTAGGATGAGATTCAGGAGTTCTCTCCGTTGATCTCATCTGATAACTCTGCAATTGTGGCCTGCCTCTCTGCAAAAGCATCGTGTTGATGAATACTTTCTTCGTTGTCTTGTGCTATTGTCACAACCGAGTCACCTGGAAGGTCACCAAACTCGGCGTGAACACGGCGTGCCATCTCCCGAACACAGTCTTCAACAAAACGCGGGTTTTTGTGTGCTGCAAGAACTACATGCCCCTCGTCACCCCGTTTAAGAAGTTCGAAGATGGGGGTGCTCATTGACTGCTTTAATATCTTGATGATCTTATCAAGTGGAACATGGCTCTCATCATCAGTCTCAAGGGAGAGGAATCCCCTTCCCCGTTGATTGTGGGTAGCCATCGGGACTTCATGGAAAAACTTCTCAATAGTTTCGGTATCAATATTGAGCCCTTCCATGACTTCTCGTGCCCGTTCCTGCATGATATTCTGAGCACAGGGACAGGCAGTCATCCCGGTAACCTCAGCCCCGATGCTTTTACGAACAATAGGGTCTTTAAAGGTTCTCTTGGCTATTGCACTGGCAAATACCTTTACAACCTCCTGACATATTGTCCGTGTAACCGGGGTCTCGCCGGCAACCATGAACTCACTTCGCATAAGGACTTCTGTCCTGTCCGCATACTCATGCTTGTCGAGAAGTTTTCTGGCTACCATGCTGCATAGTTCTTCGATCTCTTTGACTTCTCCTTCAATTGCCTGCTGGAGTACTTCATCAATCACTTCAAAATTCCGTGAAAGATTTGCTCCTTTAAGGCTTCCTGGCAGGTCAACAAAGATATCAAAGTTTGATATAAATATGACCGGGCGCTTTCCTGGACGGGATACCTCCACCATCTTTTTGACGTTTTTAACGCCCACCCGTGTGAGATTAATTCTTACGTCCGGGGTGGTGGATTGTACATCGGGAAGTTCCCTGACAAAGGCCCGCTCTGCATTTTTTGTTATGATCATCGCTCCTGTCTTATGGTAGGGATTGAGCTGGTTCCTACATCTGAGTACTGGAGATACTAATAGGTTGTCTATTGTTCAGTTTGAAAAAAAGAGCATAAAATAAGATCTAACTGTATCATGGGGAGTAAATAGTGATAGAGGCACGTAAATTTCTGGATGAAGGTATTATTGTTTTTAGCATGTTTTTATTCTAGTGGGGATACTCGGTGAGATTTGCTGATAAAAAAGTTTCATCGCAAAAAACCGTGAGTAATACTTGGTGAAGGCCTTATATTTATCCCGTTTCCGGGAGAAATGATAAGTACCATGGTCGATTTATATGAGGCCCTGCTACATAAGGCATACGAGGAGGTGACTGAGCCCTCCGAGGATGGTGAGCGTTGGTCATATCCTGAACCCCGAATTACAATCGAGGGCAAAACGACCATCCTTGAAAATTTCACCGATATTGTCAGTGCTCTCCGCCGTGACCCTGATCATCTCATGAAGTTCTTCCTTGGCGAACTTGGTACAGCCGGAAAGATCGATGGGAACAGGATCATATTAAATGGAAAATTTGAGGAGTCAATGTTCAGCCCCCTCATCAAGAGTTATGTTGATGATTATGTCATCTGCTCTGAGTGCGGCAAACCTGATACAAAATTGTTCAAGGATGATCGAGTTCTGGTAATCAAATGTGAAGCCTGTGGAAGTCATCGTCCGGTCAGGAAACGCAAAGCAAAGACTGAAATGGCAACCAGCAGCCTTGAGCCTGGAAACATTGTCGAGGTCAACATCGAGTCTACTTCACGTCGTGGAGATGGAGTCGCTAAGATCGGTAAGTACATTGTGTATGTAAAAGGTGCAAAACCAGGTCAGAAACTAAAAGTCAGGATAGCAAAGATATCTGGTTCGATTATATTTACAGAACAGCCATAAAGGCTGAAAATTAGGTTATTTTTTTACCGCTTCTACGTCCTTTAAAAGTTCATTACATGAAGCAGAGAGACGGTTGCATGCAGCGACAATCGGTGCGATCGGATCTTTTTTGTCATATGTCGTGACGGTAAGCACTGGATCAGAGAACTGGAATTCAATGACATAGTTTGCTACGTCAACAGTTGGATCCTTTTGAATCTCACTGATGAGGGCGTTCATGAACGTATGCCCCTGACCTATCAGGGTAATTTTAACCTTATCTTCACTCAGTTCAAGAACGGTTATATTCATTCCAGATTAGTGTGTCTTCAAAACTCATAAACTTACAGCCATCTCTTCAGAAGATGAATCGTTCACCGTCATAGCCCTGGTGAGGAAGGTTAAAGGGGAGGTAGTGGCTCATATGAACAACTCTGAAATCCTTTGCCTTGAGTTCCCCGGCAATATCTATTGCTTCTTCGTAGTTGAGATGCTTGGCAACTTTTTTGAAAGATGAAGGGAAGAGTCCGTCTATGAAGAGGAGATCCATCCCGGTTAAGAGTTTACGGGTCTTTTCAGGAAGGTGCTCATTTGTGTCTGATGTATATCCTATCCTGACCTTTCCATCAGAGAAGATTACTCCGCAGGTATACACATTTGGATGTGTGACTTCTACCAGTGTGAATTCAATCCCAAAAAGAGTGAATGGTGTGTAAACCTGAACTTCCTGTTTCTCATGGATGAGGAACTGGTAGATTTCCCCACAGTATTTCATCACGGCTGGTGCTGCATACACAGGTGGAATCCTCTGTACCCGGTAAAATTCCCCGAACCCCATAAAATGATCATAATGCCCGTGTGTCCAGATGACTGCATCTATCCGCGGTGATCCATTCTGTAACAATTGTCTTCTCAAATCAGGGGATGTATCGATGAGGATAGTGTTGCCATTATTTCTGATTAGAATTGAGGTTCGAAGCCGTTCGATCCCGTTCTTTTTTGCATAGGTACATTGTGTACAATCACACCCGACATGGGGCGTACCTACTGCATCGCCTGTACCGAGCAGGGTTATTTCCATCTGATTTATCCCTGACAGTTTTTGTTTCTGCTAGCATCCCTGTTCTTGATAAGATTCTGACCAGTTGTCAGATCCTCGTTTGTCAGTTGAGTTCTGCTATCTATGAGTGCGGTAAGTATCGCTTCACGGACAACCATCTTGAGATCTGCGCCTGAGTATCCATCAGTCTCTCGTGCCACCGCGCTGACCTCACATCCTGATGAAAATCCCTGAAGAAGCCGCTCCAGAATAAGTTGTCTCGTTGCCAGGTCTGGCAGATCAAAGGGAATAACTTCATCAAACCGGCGCCAGGCAGCTTCATCCAGCAGTTGAGGGTGGTTGGTTGCCCCTACCAAAAGCACATTGTTTCTGATAAGGCCTATCCTGTCAATGTTTTTGAGAAGTGCGTTTACTGCCCGTTTCATGGCTCCGTGATCGTCACCAATCCTGCTTTTTGCGAGGAAGTCAAACTCATCGATAAACAGAATGCAGGGAGATAGAGAACGTGCGACTTCAAAGATCCGGTCGATGTTCTTGGATGTCTCACCAAGGTACTGGGAGGTTACCATCGGGAGTCTCACCTCAAGAATTGGCATGTGGAAAACCCGGGTCAGAGCGAAAGCAAGAGATGTTTTTCCTGTTCCCGGTGGGCCAATAAAGAGCAGTTTTCCGATATCAAATACCTGGTGTGTCCTGAGAAATTCCAGGTTTTCTAATGCAACCTTCAGCTTGAGAATACGTTGAACCTGGTCAGATGTACAGATGATATCATCCAGAGTCTGCTCAACTTCTTCCGGAGCACTGATGATGATTAGATCAAGGCCAGCCCTTAATTTTTCATCATCTGCAAGCATCCTAGATATTCTGCGATCCAGCGACACCCTGCTGTCTTCAAACCTTGGGTTAATATCCCTGGTTGCACTATGTGAAATATCTGAGATAAGGTTGTTTGTTTCAGCATACCAGGCGAGAACAGGGTTTTTTCGTATTCGTTTCTCCCCATTGTGTTTGATAAACCAGTTAAATCCCGCCGGAAGGGTTGTTATTCTGAGCCGGTGTCCAAATTCTTCATACACCGTGAGTGGATGCTTTTCAAGTCGCAGATGGGCGTCAGGAATACCGAGAACCTTCTGTAGCGCGCTCTCCGAAACTACAACGGGTCCCCGTTCTCCTTCCATACTCTGAACGCCATATATCTCACGTGCAATGGGGGTTAGATCGTTTATATCCAGATTCTGATTCTGGTTAAATATCTCGGCCGCCAGAAGCAGTTCGATCAGGTCCAGGATCTCCTCGTCACGGGCCATGTCAATAACTCATATCGTTAGTGCTGATCACAGATGAACGTGTTATTTTTATTCAGAGGTTATGCAGTGGTCACTACGCACCCATCACTGGTGACAATCATGGTGTGTTCTGCCTGGGATACGTATGATCCTGGAACATCTGACAGGACCGGATATGCGTGAAGTACTCCTTCTCTGACAAGTCTCAGCAGGGAAAGGTCCGGCTTTGGTGTTTTAAGGTGTCTTCTTGCGAATGGAAGCCCGTTTAATGGTTCAATCTCTTTTAGGATCTTCCGCGATGTAGGCATTCTTACCGGCTTCCAGGCCATCTGTGAGAATATCTCAACACGCTTCTGGTCACTGACATAACCTGTACCTGTGGTGGCAAACGGTTCTATTGCAATTGCCATTCCTTCTTCCAGCACTGCCCCTCCTATTCCACCGACGTTTGGGACATTTGGTCCCATATGAAGTCTGAACTGGTCAAGTCCGTGTCCTGTAAGATTTGCAATCGGCCTGTATCCACGTGAGCCTATCTCTGCTGCCACAGCCGTTCCAAGTTCACCAATGGTAACTCCGGGTTTGACTCTGGCAATGGCTGCATCACGCGCAGCGATTGATGCATCCACCAGCAGGTTCTGGTCTCCAAGATCGACTGTTAATGCCGTGTCGGCGATATATCCATCCAGATGAACACCGAGATCCAGTTTTACCATGTCTCCTGCTTTGAATGTCCGATCATCCTCAGGTGAAGGTGTATCATGGGCTGCTGATTCATTCAATGAGATGTTCACTGGAAATGCCACTCCAAGACCTGCATCGATTACCATCTGTTCAACCTCTGTAGCGGTTTGTGCAAGTGACCCATCAGGTCTTATCAGGTCTGCTCCCTTTCGCAGGATGGTGGATGCCACCTTTCCTGCCTGTATATATCGTTCAAATATCTCTTCTTTCAAAAAATCATCTCCACTGGGAAATTTGTAAGCCGTTCAAAACCGCTTCTTGTGACCACTCCCATGTTCTCAATCCTGACCCCTCCTACTCCACGGTAGTAGAGGCCTGGCTCTACAGTAACAACATGTCCTTCTTTCAACTCTTCACCAGCTGGTGAGAGGCTTGGTTTCTCATGTACCTCAAGGCCTATTCCATGCCCAAGACTGTGAATAAACCCCTCCGTATCAGTTTTGAACCCCTGGTCATCGAAATAATCCCTGACCTTCTGGTAACATTCAGCCCCGCTTACACCAGCCGAAATCAGACTCTCTCCCAGGATCTCTGCATCGCGAACTGCTTCATATAATTCACAAACCCTCCCTGAAGGTTCTCCTTTTGAGACTGTTCTGGTCATATCTGCATGATAGCCACTCGTTTCACTTTTGGGAAAGAGATCAATCACGATAGGTTGATGAGCCTTGAGTTGTCCCTCTCCAGTACAATGAGGCATTGCAGTCTCTTCTCCACATGATACTATGGTGTCTTTGGCAACACACCCGCGAGAAAGGAGGATAGAATGAATGGTATACCGTATCAGTTCTGATGTAAGCGGTTTTTCGCCGTGCCAGAGTAGTCCGTTTCGTATTGTGGATCCCCTGATGAGGTTTATTCCGTGCTCCATTGCTTCTTCAGTCGCATTTTGCACAACTGATATGTGGCTGATCTCATCGCTGGTTTTTTGAGATCGCATCTGTGAGATTGTAGAATGTTCGTCAAGAAGGACTGGAATTTTTTTCTCAAGCGCCCGGGCTAGGGCAAGAGGAAACTGAGGGGGGACTATGACAGCCCCACCTGAACATCTCTCAATCAGAGAAGCTGTGATATTGAAGGGATCTTTTTCTGTTGCAATTATCTCCTGGTACCCGGCCTGCTGCCTGGTAATACATTGCGCGATTGATTCACGTTCTGCCCGGTCGGCTTCCATGATCGGTAGGATCATGATGGGTTTTTCCCCTCTTTTTTTTATGACCGGAACAGGATCGTTGGTGACAAAATGGGTGAGGTAACGCATATCTGGGTCATCAGATGAGGCAAACAAACAGTATGCGGATGTACCGGACCGAAGAATAAGATCATCGAGGTAGTCCATCCTCTACACATTGCTGATGAGACCACAAGTACTTTTATGATAAAATTGATGTATGAATAATGAACGAGTCTGCTAAAGAGCAGTTTAAATGGAAATTCTGGCACATAGCAGTAATTTTGAACGGAGTAATCCTCTTCTTTGCTGTCGGAGTAATCGCCCTGTTTCTCTTCCCCCCGCAATGGAGGGTTCCAGGTTCAGTTGTTTCTCTCCTTATCGCACTACTTCTCACGATAATTTTCAGAAGGCAGTATCTGAAGACAAAAGAATGGCTTGATAAGAATGCTTGAGTGAACTGCCCATGTTAAAGAAAATAAAAGGGGATATTGAATTAATCGGCAGGCATCTTGAAGTTCTGTCTATTGTAGCGCAGCATCAGCCGATAGGCATCATCAAATTGTCTGAAGTCATGAACGTTCCTCAGCACCGGATACGATACTCGCTCCGGGTCATGGAAGGGCTTGGATATATCCGCGCCTCTCCTACCGGTGCTGTGGCTACCGAAAAAGCTGATGAGTTGTTCACGAGTTTGGACACTGATATT
>NZ_DATMYY010000139.1:0-3539 GCF_035560735.1 Methanospirillum sp. | reverse complement strand
ATATCATGATATTTTCCAGGGTTCCAGCAGGACAAAAGCAAACAGGAGACCGAACATCTATGAAGTTTTGATGAGAATACCTCTATCATTTATGAGTCACATTCCTCTTTCCCCATGTCAGACCTGCAAACACTATTACCAGAATAATCCTGATGATTTACTTGTCTGTGAGGCTTTTCCTGACGGGATTCCCGATCTGATACTCACTGGAGAAGATGACCACCGTCGAGCATTTCCTGGTGACCACGGGATAGTGTTCGAGCCGATGCATAGCCATGAAATCATATCACGAGAAGAGGAAGAGATTAAAGGAGGGACTATAAACATGGATTTCAACCTTGGAGATGACGTTATCAAGCGGGAAGGAATTGATATCATGATCCGGGTAAATCCGATAAAAGACCGGTTTGGTGACCGTTACATCTGATCTATCATCAATCCCATTTTTCAAAATCTCACAGGGTATCATTTCTTCGGGCAATCAGTTTTTTTCCTGTTTCCAGTGCTGCAAGAATCAGAGTGATAATGATCAATAGCATCGTTGAGATGTTGCTTACAAACTTGAGTTTTGTAAATACTGAGGCAAAAATCACAATCTGTGGGTACTGAACAGGATACAGCAGAAGTACTGCAACAAAACAGAGATTCTCAATGATATCTGAAATACCGCCAATCACCGGGATGATGACCAGACCCTGAAGTTCTTCTCTGTATGGATACAGGTACCGGAGAAGGGAACTCAGAGTTATGGCAAAGAAGAGGAGGTAACACATGGAAAATACGCTGTCAAGAGGAAGGATACTGGAGAGCCAGAAATCCCTGCCGGTCTGACCGTATGTGTCAATAAGAGAGTATACAGACAAGGGTGTATATCCAAAAGAAAGGTCAGGAACTTCAAGACCGCCGGTGAAGGCTGCGAGTTCACGTGTCCCAAAGGGTCTGCCTGTAGCGGCATAAAAAGAGAGAAGGAACAGGCTGGTAATAATCACATATGATCTCCATGAAGAGAGGCGTCTGATGATGCCAATAATGCGAACCATCCAGAAGATCTCATAAACTTCTTTTTTCTGACTATTACCCGTCAATACTGCCATGCCCCCGGACAATGGATTCAACAAGGTTTAGATAATGAGAGATGAGGAGGTCTTCATCAATATCACGCCTTTTAAGTGACCATACGAGTTCAGGACTTTTGTCCATCACGCTGCTGATCATCATTCTGACGATGATCGCAAGTTCGATGGGATCGATATCGCTCCGAATAGATCTATCCTCTACCCCACTTTTCACGATATCCTCTGTCAGGCTAATCATGGCCTCAGAGTGGGAGATGAACTCGGTTATTTCGTCGTTATAGATTTCCCTTTGATCAAGTGAGAACCGTCCAGACTTAAAGAGCAGAATCATTGACCGGTACCCCGGAAATTCGCGTGAAAATCTGATACCCGCCATTCCCAGAGCTCCTAACTGATTAACTGCAGGACCCTCGCACTCATTCACCGCATCACTGATCATCTGATGGAACAGTTTGATTCCCTTCAGGACTATTGTGAAGTAGAGTGCCTCCTTACTTTTAAAATAAAAAAATATTGTCCCTTTTGAGAGTTCTGCCTCCCTCGCAATCTGCTCCATAGAGACCTGATCATACCCGTATTCAAAAAAGAGATGTTCGGCTGCAGATATGATCTGCATTCTTCTCTCTTCCCGCTCCCGCTCTTTACGTTCAGCAATCGTCATGATTTGAAGTTAATTTTTAAAGCCATACATGATGGCGCTTTTCGGGCAGATATCAGAGCAGGAGGCACAGAGGATACATTCGGTATTTTCCATCTGCCCCTGCTCCACCATCTCCTTGACATCCAGTCCCATTGGACATGCTTTAGAACATATGTTGCATCCGGTGCAGAGGTTTTTGTCACAAGATAAATGAAGGGCAGGCCATCTGAAGAGATTGCGGAGTTTCCTGCCAATGATTAATAAAACACAGGTCGGGCAGATGTAATGACAGAACCCCCTCTTTCCTGAAACAATGGCCAACAGAAAAATACCGCCAAAGATAATGAAGTAGACCAGATACGAGATCGGTTCGGTGAGTGAGACTCCGGAGGTTGTACCATAGAAAATATTTACTGAATGAATACCTCCGGCAGAGAGTATTGTGGTAATGATCAGGATAACCCAGAACACCCAGACTCCGTATTTGATAAGGTTAAGTCGTCCTCCGCTAACCGGTTTATCCTGTATACCTTCACATAGTTCCTGAAATCCACCCATCGGGCAGAACCATCCGCACCAGAACCTGCCAAGGATCAGTGAAGAAAGAAATGTAACTATGAACAGGATCATGCTTCCGGTGGCAATCCCTTCAGAAGTGCCCATCAAAAGGATGATCGGCGATACATAGAACAAAGTTGCCGGTATGCTTGTAAAAAGCAGGAGAAGCAATAACCTCCGTATCTGTTGGCGTTTCATGACCAATCCCTTCCATTATAGCATATACCAAAAGTGTCCAGACATATCATACCTATCATCAGTATAATTTTGACCAAAGGTCAATACATACCCTTCGGTCAAGCATTATCCTCAAGCACATAATTAGGCCAGATTAGGATCCTCTGACCCATCCTCATCATGAAGATTTCTAATGATTCGTTTGAGTTTCTCCTCAAAATCCATAATCTCTTCTGGTGAGAATCCGGCATAGAACTCATCAATCATCTCGCATGATACCTGAATGAAGAGATCCCTGATGATCTCATGGTCCCGTGCAAGGAAGATGAGAATGACTCGCCTATCTTTTTCAGACGGATTTCTGATAATCAGTCCATCCTGTTCGAGCCGGTCAAGCATACTTGTCAGGGTTGACTTCTGCAGTTTGGTCCTCTTTGCAAGTTCCCTAATAGGAATACCATCACCTTTCCAGAGTGCAAACAGGATCCTCCCTTGTGCCGGATTGATCGCCTCGAGCCCATGTTCGCGAAGTTTACGGGCAAACACCCGCCCGGCCAGTTGGTGAACTTGAGAGATCAGGATACCCCCTTCAGAGAGTGACTTCATTGGCTCTCTGTGAGACTCCAGGATACAGAATCAAGGCACTCATAGTACTTTGCAACCCGTGGTACAAGACAGAGTATCGAATAATCGGTATCATGAACACCGCCTGGGTAATACATCGTCCAGTCCTTCTGCCAGATCTTCTCATTTAAGGCAGGATCTGATACAATGGATATCGTTCCGCCAAGCATCAGGCCACGCCATGTTAAAGGATCACAATAATAGACTGAAGCCTTTCCATTATTCCCAATCTGGCTTATCTTCCCAGAAGAAGTATTGGTGGTAAAGTAGATCAGAAGATCTCCCCGATGGGAATCAAAAACCGGAGCAAGATCAGGATAGGTTTCAACGTTTCGCAGGTTGAGCATTGCCCTGGTACTAGGCCATCCATCCTCGTCAATAGTGGTCAGAACAGCTGTTTTGGCTTCTGACATCAAGTTGAGGCCATGATTATGTCCACTCATTCGATCCATATAGTATTATGT
>NZ_DATMYY010000138.1:0-10487 GCF_035560735.1 Methanospirillum sp. | reverse complement strand
CAATTCTTTTTCCAATAATCATTTGCCCGGAGTGATGATCCCTCCGGCAGTGATAAGGTTCTCATTAACTGTTGCTGAAATTATTTTCGGAATCTCTCCCCATATCACACTTTTATCGCCGAAGACTGCAAAAATTCCGTCGATTCCTTCTGGCAATTTTTCCAGACATGTATGGTCATCAAGTGTGAGTTCATTACACGCAGATGTTGCAACTGCATCCGCAAGTATGGGATCAGGACTGAAGACAGTTACACTGTCAGCAATTCCGAGTGATATCGAGGGGCCTACCGTTGCTGATGAAGTACAAATCCCGTAGATCCCTGATATAGGCTCTAATAGAAAAGCATATTTTCCAGAAAGAGGTGACTCCCCTGCAAAAAGACCGATGGTTATCTCCCGGTCAGCAATGAGTGCAATATCTCCACCATTATCAATCAGACAGAATTGGCATCCCTGAGCTATTACATCCTGAAGGGCAAAAGTTGCCACAGCTCCAGCGACAGCTGCCATGGGACCAACTCCAGCCTTCTCTGCAGCATCCGCCATCCGGTTAATAATCTGTGACGATGAGGTTACCGGGAGGGGTTCAAAGCTGGTTTTAAAAAAAGGATCAACGAGGATATACTTCTCAATCTCATGCCTCGCTTCAGTAAGTCCCTGACATGCAATTCTGATATCCTCGTCCTGATCAGCAACTATTGTGGCAATAGTCTCGTGTAACTCAAAATGATATCTGATGGGCATCAGATATCATTATTTGAAAGTGCCTGGTGCGGGCATGCAATCACACACCTGCCGCAGAGTATACAACGTTTTGTCTCGACCTGAAGTTCCCATTCACTGTTAAATGAGAATACTTCCTTTGGACAGACACTAATACATGACCCACAATCAACACATTCATCACGATCATGCCGTATTCCTTCTTCTAGGATGCTCACCTCTGCACCCAGACCTCGCATCTTTTCACTGATGAGCCGGCAGAATTCATCGGGCACATCAACCAGAGCCTCTTCTCCTTCGTGAGCGTCAGATCGTGCCCGGTCGACATTGATCAGGACTCCGGTATCCTTGACCACCTCTGCGATTACCGGCCGGCTTCTGTGTGAAAGTTTTACCAGCAGTTTCATGCTCCCTGCCCTCCTAGTTTGAAGAGTTTTCCGAGATCACTGGCATGAAGTATGGCAATACACTGGTTTTGCGCATCAACTACCGGAAGTGCACTTATCCGGTGATGATCCAGTTTTTGTGCTGCAATATCAACCGGTTCATCACACCGGGTAGTGATCACATTTCTAG
Organism: Methanospirillum sp.; assembly: GCF_035560735.1. Classification (GTDB taxonomy): domain Archaea; phylum Halobacteriota; class Methanomicrobia; order Methanomicrobiales; family Methanospirillaceae; genus Methanospirillum. The sequence goes on along the minus strand of NZ_DATMYY010000138.1, from coordinate 9,188 downwards.
TCATGACATCCTTTACCCTGACTTTGCGCTCCGGATGGGCTACAGCTTTGGCAACATCGAAGGTTGTTACAACCCCGACCAGTCTTCCCTGTTCATTGAGGACCGGAAGATGATTAGTTTCGCCTTTTAAAAGTTTTTTAGCAGCTTCAGGTATCTCTTCATCTTCTTTGATAGTTACTACCTTACGCTGCATGATCTCCTGGACAAGTGCCACCTTCCGGGTCTCACGCATTGGTTTGACCTGTTTTGAGGGATCAAGGCGCCTTGTTGGCAGACATAATGTCATCTGTCCGTCTTCTATCCACTGTTTCAGGGTTCTTGCAACTATCAGGGCTTTTCGGTAACTGGAGAGTGACGAGGTCCTGACCTCTTCGCCATTGAGTTCGATCCTCCCGGTTTTAAGATCAGCATAACTTACCTGGGTGATTAACGGACGGTTTCTTGAAGGAACACCGTAATCTTTGATACTCACAGGAATATCCTCATCCCTGATTGCGGTTCTTCTGACCACCTCGATATCAAGCACAGGAAGAGGAACTCCAACTCCCATGTACAGGGTCGGTCCGTATCTGTACATATATGCAGCCCTGAGAAAGTCGGTGGACATATCATTCATATCCGCAGTTGTCATCAGGGTTCCAAAGTTTCCTGCAGAGGAATGCTGCGTACCCTCACCAACTACCATCCCCGGTGCACCTCCAAGAAGGATCGGAACTCCGCTTCCGATGAGCCTGAGAGCAGGATCATTACAGAGGGGATTCAGGGTTCCTGCTCCTGAGAAAGTGACATTTCCTGAATGGGGCAGGAGGGTTCCCATGTAGGTATAAAGGGTATCATCTGAAGTATTGGTGGCTCCGTCGTAACGCTGATAAGCATTGCGTGGGTTGACCATAATCGCCTGGTTGAGATCTTCAAGCCGTACTTCTGTAGTAATATTACGGCGGGGGTAGCAATCTGATCCTGATGATTGTGCCCTGAGTTCGATCGCTTTTCCAGCAATAAAATCCTCGATGACATGAGCACCCCCGTAATTCTCGGCCCGGGTCACCGATTTATTTGTTGCTCCAATATAGGTATCAACTGCTGCAAGACCCCCGTATGCATCAACGTCATTGAGCCAGATACGTTCCATCTTTATAGGGGGCTCTGCATGACCAAAATTGAGAAATGCACCAGAAGAGCACATTGCCCCAAATGTCCCGGTGGTTACTACGTCCACCTCTTTAAGAGCTCCTTCTTCGCCAAGTTCGCTGACAATTGCGGGCATTTCATCGGCAGTGACCACCCTGGCCGATCCCTCCCTTATCCGCCGGTTGATCTCATCGATGGTTTTATCCATACTACTAATTATTTCGCAGTCTGATCAATTATATATTCTTAATGGATAATTCAGCAAGTGCCAAAAATATTGATTTAAGGAGAAATTGTGTGAATATGAAGAGTTCAGACAGGTTGGCTGCATCAACCGGAGATATCTATGCGTGATAGTGTACGTATTCTGCTGTATGGGGTTTTGACATGGCTTATCCCGTTTTTGCTTTCAATACCGTTCTATTCAGGAGGAGGACTTCAAATAGATCAGCAGTTGTTTAAGAGTATTATGATTGTTGCCGGAGCCCTAACCGGTGCAGCCCTGATAATTCATCTCTTCAGTGTCATGACTTTGGAATATCAGGCCGCCGGATATATCGCTGGTGTGGCCTGGCTTTTGATAAACTGGGGTCTTGATATTGTGATCCTAATTCCCCTGAGTGGATTTGATCTGATGTCATATGCATTCCAGATAGGGCTTCGGTATCTTGTTATTCCTGTAATGACAATTATGGCCGGGGTAGTTGCTGAACATGCAGCAAGAAAAGCGTCACAAGTCTGATCCATCATCCTCTTTTGCAGATCCGGAAACCGGAAAGAAGGCCGGGGTTACAGGTACATTATCTGCTGAACAGGAACTCCTTCCAGTTCTTTGGTACCTGTTGGCAGACAGAATAGCTCCCCAACTCTGCTGCAGATATCCTTCTCCCCTTGAGCAGATATTTAAGGTTGCAGTCAGGGAAGTTTCGCACAATGATGGGGATTTAGACAAAGCAGTTACCTTACTTCAGGAGATTTTCAAAAATGCATCTGCAGAAGAGATGATATTTGAACAGGCCGGCCAGCTCCTGAATATTATTGAGTGGAGACGTACGTATCATCCCTTATGGTTTGTACAGGGAGGGAAAGGTCGCAGGTTGAGACCTGGGAAATGTTCTGCCTATATCAGTCATGCAATGGTCCTCCTTCAGACCGGATCAGACGATGAGGCACTAAATCTGACCAAAAAAATTCTTGACTCTTCTGAACCTGAATCAGATGATGCGTATCTTGTATATCTCATCCGTGCAGCGGTATTCATCTGCAAGGGTGAAATATCACAAGGAGAGACAGAGTTTGCTTGTATAATCTCTAAATCACTCACAAATTGAAGGGATGGAAGTATTTTTCCCTCATTCATACACATGATAACAGATACGGGCAGGGGTCACGTCATGATCCAGAAACAGAAGAATATACTGATAATCGACGATGAATCTGTGTTCAGAGAAGCACAGTGTGATGCCCTTACTGCATGCGGGTACACCTGCATTGCAGTGGAAAGTGCAGGTGACGGGATACAACGCCTGAAATCTGAACATTATGATCTCGTACTTCTGGATATTATGATGGATCCTCTTGACGGCTGGGATACACTTGATCTGATAAAGACCCTCCCCCAGGGGCAGGATATACCGGTTTTCATGTCGTCTGCAAAATCTGTTTTCGCTGATGAAATCCTTCGTTTTGGTGAGCAGATCAGTGGATTTATAAAAAAGCCATTCGTTGATGATGATCTGTGTGAATATATCAACAAGTTCTTTGAATGGTATGATACAGTGCTTGCGGATGCAACAGGAGCCAAATCAAAAGGTGTTCCTTCTGATGTTTGCACTGAATGGACTTTGTTATCGCGACAAGTCCGGGCATTGAATGGATTGAAAGAGATTGTAAACCCCCGGTGTATTCCGAATGGAACAGAATCAGAAGAAGTGCTCTTTGCCCGCAAACAGAGAGAGATTCAAGAGCTCATTGATGATAAGATGAACACATTATCTTCAATTAATCGTGATTATCCTCCACTTCCGATTAGGGGCTGAACCTCTAATGAACTGGTCTGGTATACTCTTTCTGTCATCAATTTTAATTTTGCTCTCAATAAAAAAGTGTACGGAGATGTAAGACGATGATATACCGGGACGATATTGTCCTTGATCTGGAAGCCTATGCTCCACCAGATCTGGCAGAACCATTTGATCAGGGTAAGATCGGGCTGATAGTAGAAGGAAAGCAGGAAATAACCCGGGTTTGTACCTGCCTTGATGTCACCGCTTCGGTGGTCAGGCAGGTGATTGAGTTGGGGGCAGATATGATTGTTGCCCATCATACCCCCTTCTGGTATCCTCTCACAAGCATAAAGGGTTCAGATGCATCACTCCTTCGAGATCTCCTTAGCCATGAAATCAATGTGTATGTCATGCACACGAATTATGATCTTGCGGCTGCCGGAGTGAATCATTGTCTGGCTGGTCTGCTTGGACTCGGTTCGGTAAGGCCTCTCTCACTCGGGGTTGTTGGAGACTGCTATCTGACACCATCAATGATTGCTGATCACTTAGGTACTTCACTTCGGATCTGGGGTAAAGTAAGTGAGATCAGGCGGCTTGCGGTAGTCGGGGGATCAGGTTTTGATCCGGTGCTGATCAAAGAAGCATCTGATGTAGGTGCACAAGCCTTTCTTTCTGCAGAACTTAAGCATTCAGTGGCGAGATCATCTCCTTTGCCACTCCTTGAAGCTACTCACTATGCACTGGAAGCCCCTGCAATGCGGATCCTAGCAGGGAAAAAAGGCTGGACCTACATCGATGATCCGCCTGTATTGAGTACATATCCATGAGTGATCCCTTCTCGGATCTAGCGGCTGGCTCCCCGCTTAATGACTGGATGAGAAAGAGAATTGGTGCATATTACAAGAGCCGGGGAAAGAAAGCCCTTGATATTGTTGACCAGAACAGGGTCAAAAGATATCGGGATTTTTTTGTAGTGGTTGGTGACACCGGTGAGTATGTGGTTGAGGATGATTTCTGTTCCTGTGATGACTTTCTTCATCGTGGAGGTCGTTGCGCTCATATTCTTGCAGTGAAGGTTGCCCGGATAACCGGCAGGTTTGAACTGATCGATCTTTGGTACCATGAAGACCTTGCTGACGGTTCGGGTGGTACAGCCTTATAGAAGGCAGGAGAATAGCTAAGGCACTGCGGGAATCTTCATGATGGAAGAAGAATATCAGCTCGAATACTTCCGTACCCAGGATATGGTACGGAAGGTCTGTACCTCGTGCGGGAAAGCGTTCTGGACGAGGGACCCCGAGCGAACAGTCTGTGGGGATGCCCCCTGCGAACCATATCAGTTCATTGGAAACCCTCTTTTCAAAGCTCACACCGTGGATCAGATGCGGGAAGCATATCTCTCCTTCTATGAGAAGGAAGGCCATACCCGGATATCTCGCTATCCTGTTGCGGCTCGGTGGCGTGATGATATTTACCTTACCATTGCATCGATCGCTGATTTTCAGCCATTTGTAACAAGCGGAGTTGTTCCACCACCTGCAAACCCACTGACAATTTCTCAGCCCTGTATCCGTCTCAATGATCTCGACTCAGTTGGAAGATCTGGCCGGCATCTGACCTGCTTTGAGATGATGGCACATCACGCCTTCAACTCAAGCGGGAAGGAAATATACTGGAAGGATCGGACAGTAGAACTCTGTGACCAGTTCCTTGCAAGTATCGGGGCTGACATGAACCGGGTCACCTACAAGGAACACCCGTGGATTGGAGGAGGAAATGCAGGACCGAGTGTTGAGGTTCTGATCGGTGGGCTTGAAGTAGCAACCCTGGTCTTCATGAGTCTTGGAAAGCAAAAGACCGACAAACCTCCGGTCATGCTTGAAGGAAACCCATACTACCCGATGAATCTTCGAATCGTGGATACTGGCTATGGCCTTGAGCGTCTGGTCTGGGCCTCGAAAGGTTCTCCAACGATCTATGATGCTGTCTTTCCGGAAATGGTTAGCCATGTGATGCAGGAGGCTGGCCTTGGTTACCGCCTCAACGATCCTGACTTTATTCATATACTTGGAGAAAACGCAAAATTCGCAGGTCTCATGGATATCTCGGGCCAGCGTATCTTTGAGCTCAGGCAGAAGGTTGCAGATCAGATCAATATCCCTGTTGAGAAGCTTGAGAAGATGATTGCTCCGGTGGAGAGTGTGTATGCTATCGTGGATCACACCCGGTGCCTCTCCTACATGCTCGGGGACTGCATCGTACCCTCAAATGTAAAGGATGGGTATCTTGCACGTCTTGTGATCAGGCGAACACTCAGGATGATGAAGGACCTCAATATTGAGGACAGTTTCCTGGGTGAGATGGTCAGCAAACAGATGAAGATCATCGGGACTGAAAGGTTCGAACAGGATCCTGAAGTGGTCAATGAGATCATTGAGCGTGAGATCGAGAAGTACCGGACCACCATGGAGAGAGGGACTCGGACGGTCGAGCGTCTTGCACAGAGTTACAAAAAGAAGTGTGAGAAGATTCCGCTCAGCGAGATGGTCACCCTCTATGATTCTCATGGTATTCCTCCAGAGATGGTCCGCGATCTTGCTGCAGAGCAGGGTGCTGTAGTTGATCTGCCAGATGATTTTTACTCGCAGATTGCAGACAAGCATTCCGAGTCAGAACGCGAACCCGAAAGAAATCCCCTCTATGATTATCTTGACCGGCTTGCCCAGTTGCCAGAAACCAAAAAACTGTACTATGAGAAGCAGGGCTTGATGGAGTTTGAAGCTAAAGTCCTGGATGTTCTCGAAAACAGGTACGTAGTTCTGGATACCACTCTTTACTATCCGGAAGGTGGTGGTCAGCCTGGCGATACTGGTCTTATCCTGGCACCAGACGGACTTACAATCCGTGTCGAGGACACGATCAAACTTGGTAATTCAATTCTTCATAAGATCTCCGGAGGAAATCTTCAGAAAGGTGATACAATCCGTGGAATCATCGATGAAGAGAGACGTCTTTCTCTGATGAGGCACCATACTGCAACCCATATCCTTCTGCATGCTGCTCAGGAAGTACTTGGTGCACATATTCATCAGGCCGGTGCCCAGAAGGGTGAGACTAGTTCACGTATGGATCTCCGCCATTACAAGCATATCACACCTGCAGAACTCAAGAAGATCGAAGCTGCTGCAAACCGGCTGGTTATGGCAAACACTCCTACCTCTATTGGCTGGGAAGATCGGACTGATGCAGAGCAGAAGTATGGATTCCGCCTTTACCAGGGAGGAGTTCCGCCAGGTTCCAGGATCAGGGTTGTCAAGGTTGCCGGTGATATTGAGGCATGTGCAGGAACACATTGCGCCCATACCGGTGATATTGGTCTTATCAAGATCATCAGGGTCGAACATATACAAGATGGAATTGAGCGGCTTGAGTTCACTGCAGGTCTTGCTGCCGTGCAGTATCTTCACCAGATGGAAGGTCTTCTAACTGGTGCAGCAGAGGCATTTTCAGTCCAGAATGAAGCACTTCCCGCGACTGCGCAGCGGTTTTTTGGTGAGTGGAAGGATCAGCGTAAGGAAATTGAGCGGCTTTCTGCTAAAGTCAGTGAGCTTGAACTGAAAAACCTGACTTCAGAAGAGATCAATGGTAAGAATGTTCTGATCAAACGTATTGATCTTCCATCTGTAGAACTGGTAAAAATTGCAACGAGCATCTCTGCATCAGGGGGAGTTGCACTACTGATTGCAGGTGGTGAAACTGCACGGGCAGTGGTTTCCAGCGGAATTGACACAATAAAGGCTGGAGATTTGATCGCTGCGGTATGCACCATCCTTGGAGGAAAAGGTGGTGGGAAGCCAAACCTTGCACAGGGTGGCGGACCAGATGTGACAAAGATCGATCAGGCTCTTGCATCAGGTCGCGATATGATCATTACTGCCCTGAATGGGTAATTATCCTCACAAATACTTTTTTCTGATCTCTATCTGCTTTCAAAAGGCATAACTGACTTACTCAAAAACCGGAGACTATTATCTCCGGTACAAAACAAATGCCATAATAACGCTACAGACTCCGATGAAACCAGGTAGTGGTGACCTGGTAGGTGTTGGGAGAGGGGTCTGGGTGGGGGTACTTTGTGTCTCATTTGGGACTGGTGTCTGTGTAACTGTTGGAGTCTGGGTTTCTTTGACTGTTGGTGTGTTGTTCTCTCCACCTGTGACATTGAAAGAGAGTTCACCGATAAATCCCTCTTTGTCTGAAAGACTGACCTGATATTCTCCTGCTTGTGTGATTGGTATTTTGGTAGAGAAATGGCCGTCCTTGTCTGCATATCCAGGGCTGGTGATCAACTGTTGGGGACCAAATGTAAAGTTGTCAGGACCAAATGCCCGGAGAGTGATCACACCGTTATTTAGATCTTTTATCTTTCCTGTTACAACCAGGGCAGATCCAATATCCTGAGTATGAGAAGACTCCAAAGCGAGTTCATCTGAGCGATCTACTATCATCACAACCCTGCGGGTGACTGATGACGAGCCAAGTGAACTCTCAACGAACTCTTTCCCATCTGACACAATATTATGAATTTCAACCTTGTATTGTCCCTTCTGAAGATCTCGTGTCTCGAAATCCGATCTGAACAATCTGCTCTGATCCACTATTACTTTCTGTCTTGCCACTTCCCCGGCAGTGTACTTTGAGTAAAAGAGAACGATATCAAAATAAGTATTCTCAGGGAATGATGTTTCCCCGGTAACTGTCAGGGGGCTGCCAAGATTGACCTGATCCGGTGCATCAATGGTGATTATATATGCATCAGCACTGCAGATCAGGGCTGCTACAACAAGGAGAATGATGATAATCCGGGATCTCAATGACATACCAAGAGATCTGATCCCAGAATATTAGGCCTTATCGCCGATACCCCTTGTTGGATATCAGCATTCCATCGCATACTGCGCCCCGATTTTTTGGGCAATATCCTGTCCGGCGCTTGCTTTCACTAACTTTTCGAGGCGGAAAAAGAATTCTGGTGAGAGACAATGCAGCCCTTCTTCTCCGGTGAGCATGAGTTCGATAAGGTATTGAAAATCATCACCAGAAAGACGTTTTATACGAGCCTCAAAATCGTCTGGATCCGTGGAGTAATGGTTTGCAATCGGTGGTAATAGGGATTTATATGGAACACCTGATCCCTTGCAGGTCTCCCCGCTGAATTCTGGTGCCATGATCTTGAGAAGCTGAATATCCTTTTCACTGAGAACACGTGCCATACAAAGTAGTTGTATCTCTCCTGATATCCCCACTTCGGTTAGAGAGATTGATTGAAAAAATGTGGGCTCTTGGCATTATGATGGGTATGGCAGTCCAGACGCCGGGTGGATGAGTGAAATCGAATTGTGTGAAAAAATTAAGAATTAATTTGTTGCTGGTGTTGGAGGAGTGTACACCCGGGTAGCCATCTCTTTATCCAGCATATACAGCAGTCCGACACCTTTCTCCTGGCTTATCATCTTTAACTGTTCCAGGGTTGTCCGTGCATTCTCCTCTTCTTCCACCTGTTCACTGACAAACCACTGCAGGAAATTTACTGTTGCATGATCCTTTTCAGCCATAGCCAAGTCCACCAGATTGTTGATCATTCCGGTAACCTTCAGTTCATGATCAAGCTGTGCCTCAAATGCATCCTGTGGATTTTTCCATGATGATGGGGGTGCCTCAACAGCCTGCATCACTACCCGCCCTCCTCGTGAGCATAGGTAATCAAAGAATTTCAGGGCATGATCGCGCTCTTCCATTGCCTGAATACGTTCCCAGCTGGCAAACCCTTTCAGACCTGTAGAGTCGAACCATGATGACATTGAGAGGTATAAGTATGCTGAATAGAACTCTGCATTAATCTGTTCATTAATTGCTTTTTCGAGTTTTGGGTTCATTGCTCCCTTTGGTGTTGTTTTTCGTATAGGTGCCATGAGTGCTGATATGCTCTGCTCATATTTATTGATGAGGGGATGATTTACAAATCAAGGAATGTTTATCGACAACTTC
>NZ_DATMYY010000137.1:0-3019 GCF_035560735.1 Methanospirillum sp. | reverse complement strand
GGACTTGACCAGTACTTGCCCGCATCTTAAGACATCGATCACGCAGCATGAAGCTTGCTAAATGACATCAATTATGGAAGAAGAATGAAAAAGTATAGTTGGATTTATGAATTCAGATATCGGATACCTGATTGGAGCTATTGGAACATTCTTTGCAATCCTTGACCCGTTTGGAAATCTTCCCTTTTTTATCGCATATACAAGAAACCTTAACCAATCTATCAGGAAAAGAACTGCCCTCACATTATCCGCGTTCATCTTTTTCGCTATGGCATTCTTTCTCTTTACCGGACAGGCTGTTCTCAATTTTTTTGGGATTTCAATTCCGGCATTTCAGATTGCCGGAGGTATCATTCTCTTTGGGGTGGGTCTGTCAATGATGAGTGGAACACATACCATCACCATGAATCAGATTATCGGAGATACAGAAGCGGAGGGGTTAATCTCAAACAAGGAATCTGTACTTCCAAAGATCATTATCCCTCTTGGAATTCCACTATATGTTGGCCCGGGATCTATTGCTGCAGCAGTTCTTTTTGGAAGTAAAGCACCCTCGTCAATAGCCTTTATTGGAGGATTGCTTGTTATACTTAGTATTGTCCTGATAATTACCATCCTCAACATGAGTTCAGATTTTCTAGTCAGGCTCCTTGGAAGCCAGGGAATTGAAATACTTGTCAGATTGATGGGATTAATTCTGGCAGCAATTGCTGTACAACTGACACTGGAAGGAATTACCGGGGCTATAGTCCATACAATTATTCCGGCGATGAATGGTCTATAAACCAGGCCATCAGGTGCCCATACTCGAAATCGGGATGAAGATCTTTCATCACCCCAGCCCTACTGATTCTATAATCTTGAGTTTGAGAAAGATATTTGTCAGAGTCCGGTTATGAAAAATAAATTATGGGAATAGGATACTTTGGAAAGGAATCATGCTAATGTATCTTCCCGGATTGACCTAGTTTCGGTGGGTTACAGCATTGAGAATTACTTTTCGAACTATATTAAGAGGAAAGGCCGAGATTCTAATTATAGAATCAGCCTGATATCTCTTCTTCCGGGTTGATGAGACTTAAGAAGATTCTTTCAATCTTCTCGAACACTTGAAGAAGACCATATTTCCAGATATCATGACGGGATACTTTTGTCTCTATTAGCAGGTCGCCTTAATGTACTTGTACCTGGGGACTGAGATCTAAGATAATTGTCTGGTTTTCCAAAAGAGAGGAATCCTGTGCTATTAGCCGAATCTCTCCGGGTAATCTAGATACCTCGAAGAATGGTAACATCAGGCTTTTTAAAAAGTTCTTACTCAGGATTTTCATTCTTCAGTTCGCTCGCACATGGACTATCTCTAGAGGGTCCAGTCATCAGGAGTGATTTGGGAACGATTGTCCACTCCAGTCTATAACTCCCCTTGAAGACTTCACTGATGCAAATATAGCCGGGTTCATCGGTACGTATTTTTTTCTAATCCGCCCTATGAACAGACCCTGTGATGTACTATATATGGTGGATTGCTACCTTTGGGAATCCGGACAATGGAGAGATGGGCAGTCCCTTCAGGGACGTTAAGTTCTTCGACCACGGCCTGGATGTGAGGGTTGGTCCGGTCAAATATTCCCCATCCCTATGTGTCGAGATTGTATTTTTGCCCGGTGAATAGCTTTTGAACGCCCGAGTGTTTTATCAGATACCCCGAAGACAATGACTCTTCTATCTGCATTAGAGAAACAGACTGCGTGTTCGATGGCAACTTTAAGATAGCCCTTTGGATCATCCCAAGGTATAAGCGAGAACATTGGACTCGAGATAATTGGAGATGGAAGGATCCAGTTGATCCAGGAGGTGAAGGGAGTCATGTTTATGGGGACGGTAAGAGATGGGTCTACCTATTTGTTGGTTGAGGTATTCGGAAAATTGATTGTTGATGAAAGGTTTCAGTGCTCTTGAAACAGGTGAGATTATCTCGTGGTATTTTGTATGAAGTATCTGTATTTACGCAGGTAACTCGATCTCTCCAGCTGCAAGTGGTCTGACACAGATCTTTCCTGCATGAACCTCCTGCATCACCTTATCGATCTTCTCAGATGTTTCATAGGAAAACCATGCTTCTCCGCATCGCTCGCAAATCCATGCCGGAACATCCTTGATCACGATCACCTGATCATGAACCCGGGCCATGAATTCGGTCTTTCCCTCTTTCATCTCGCCCTTACAGAACTGACATACTCCTGGTTTCATATTTTTTCACCTCCTGAATCGATCATTGGTCCATTTTTCATCCGGATGATACACCGTGATTATTTTGATGTGATCTGCACAGCACCCAACAACCACATGATGAGCGACTCCTCGCAGATACCCAAGCATGAGAAATGATGGACATGGGGTATCATCCTCATACTCTTCTATGATCTCTCCATCTGTCAGGATATGCAATATATCCTCTGATGAAATGCCACGTTCGAACATTCTCACCCGTGCATGTGCAGAGAAAATTATCGAACGCGTTTGAGCATGTGATCGGATGGTGGGCAGTGAACTCAATTACAATCCTCGATGGTTGAGATCTTTTTTGTGATCTTCATCTCATATGATTCCAGCATCTTTTTTTTGAATAAGGAGGGTCAAGGATGCATCCCTGCTCAGCATTTTTGGGAGATACGGTATCTGAGTAATTATTGTTGTGATGAATGAAAATATCAGAGCCTTATCAAAATGTTTAGTCCCTGAACGTTGTGTCTGCTTGGACTTCCTCGAAGAAAGGCATCATCTAACATTTTGAGCAGTTCGGATTCTTTCGGAGTCCGAAAAATGAGGGGATGACCAGTCCTCTCTTAGACTTTCTGTTTTTCAACCTGGATATGATGGTTTTGTCTGGATGTATGTTATCAGATGTATTATTGCCCCTCGCCATCTATGATTCATATTAAAACCCTTGGATAATCAGTTCCAATTTTAATAAAGAATGACACCATGTTCTTTGATAGATTGCTATGATGGTTAAAAT
>NZ_DATMYY010000136.1:0-5226 GCF_035560735.1 Methanospirillum sp. | reverse complement strand
CATCCTGTTGATGGGTCTCCGTCCCGAGTAGTTCATGCTATTGGAAGGCGTGAATACGACTCTGATGGCAGGTTCGTGAGGGCCGTTGGTATTATCCAGGATGTCACGAACCAGCAGGAAATATCCCGGGAAAATGAACGGTTGATCATCGACCTGAGCACCAATAATGAGCAACTCGGGGCAGCGTTTGAAGAACTCTCAGGAGCTGAAGAGGAACTCAGATCGCAGTACAATGCCCTGTCACTCTCTGAAGATAAACTCAAGCAGACAACACAATATCTTGAAAATCTCCTGTCCATTGCAAATGTCCCCATTATCGTCTGGGATTCATCGTTCAGGATTACCAGGCTCAACCGTGCTTTTGAGGATCTGATTGGCAGATCATCTGAAGAGGTAGTGGGAGAAGAGATCATGACCCTGTTCCCTGCCGGTGCCCTGGATCGATCTGAAAGACTTGTTCAGACAACCCGTGATGGAGTCAGATGGGAGACAGTTGAACTTGAGATAAGCAGAAGTGACGGTACTATCCGAACGCTCGTATGGAACTCTGCTACTCTTTATTCTTCAGATGGTTTTACTCCGGTTGCAACCATTGCTCAGGGTCGAGATATTACTGACCAGCTGCGGCTTGAGTATGAAAAAGAGCGTGCCGTGAACCAGATTCAAAAGAACATTGCTCAGCTCTCTTTTCTCAACGATGAGATCAGAAACCCGCTTACCCTCATTGCCATATCTGCAGAAATAAATGATGAGAAAGCAATTGGTGTCATCCAGGATCAGGTGACGCGGATTGACCAGATGATCACACAGGTTGATAAAAGATCCTGGGAGTCTGAGAAGATCCTCGAGTACCTTCGAAAACATACGCCGATGGCGATTACCCAGTCTGCTGATCAGAAGAATGTCACCACAATAAAGAGCCATGTTCCACTTGTCCAAGAGGTTCAGGCAGAACTCTATACTATCCTTGACAGTATTGACGCTGTTGTGTATGTTGCAGACATGGAAACCTACGAGATCCTCTTTTTAAATCGTCAGGGAAGGGGGATGTTCGGAGATTATGCTGGGAAGAAATGTTATGAATATATTCAGCAACTTCAGGGCGGTCCGTGCCCGTTCTGCACCAACCACCTTTTAGTCGATGAATCAGGCCCAACCGGTGTGCATCACTGGGAATTGCAAAATACGCAAAACGGCAAGTGGTATGACTGTCGCGACCGTGCCATACGATGGAGCAACGGAAAGGTGGTCAGGCTTGAGATAGCAACTGATATCACTGATCTTAAGGAAGCAGAGGAGAGATTGCGAGAGAATGAGAGCCTGATCAGGAAAAAACTGGATGCTCTTCTCTCACCTGAAGGTGGCATTGATGTCCTGATTCTTTCTGAAATCATAGATGTTCCACAGATTCAGCGGATCATGGATGATTTTCACTCGCTGACTGGCCTCCTTGTTGCTATCCTTGATCTTCAGGGAACGATTCTGGTTGCGGCAGGATGGCAGGAAATATGTACACGCTTTCATCGTATAAATCCAGAAACCTGTAGAAACTGCCTTGAGAGTGACACCATTCTTTCACTGGGTGTTGCTCCAGGGACGTACAAGGCATACCAGTGCAAAAATCACATGTGGGATATTTCAACCCCTATTGTGGTAGGCGGCGTTCATATTGGTAATCTCTTCCTCGGGCAGTTCTTTTATGATGATGAGGTTGTAAACCTGGATTTCTACAGAGAGCAGGCCATCAGGTACGGGTTTGATGTCGATTCGTATCTTGCAGCCCTTGAGAAGGTCCCCCGGATGAGCAGGGAGAAGATCGATGTGGTAATGCAGTTTTACACACGGTTGATCTCGCTCGTCACCCAGGTCAGTTGGAGCAATATTAAACTTGTCCGAATCGTTCACGAACGTGATCTCCTTCTCGCGTCTGTTAAAGAAAGTGAAGAGAAGTACAGGCATTTGATAGAGCATGCCAACGATGGCATCGTGGTAACACAACAAGACAGATTGCAATTGGTAAATTCCCGAATGGAAGAGATAACCGGGTATCAGAAGAGTGATCTTCTCTCTCTTTCTTTTGTCACGTTTATTCACCCTGATGACCGGGTAATGGTATCTGAACGATATGTGGAGCGCCTGGAAGGTAAGGATGTTCCTTCACGATATCCATTCAGGCTGATCAGACCAGATGGGACGATAGTCTGGATTGAGTTGAGTGCAGTGCTTGTGGACTGGGAAGGAAAACCTGCGACATTAAATTTTATTACTGATATTACAGAGCGGAAACTGGCTGAAGATGCTCTCCGGGTCAGTGAAGGCCGGCTCTCCACGCTTGTGCAGACCCTTCCTGATCTGGTCTGGCTTAAAGATCCTAACGGGGTGTTTATCGCTTGCAACCACATGTTTGAACGATTTTTTGGAGCAAAAGAGGATGATATCATAGGAAAAACGGATTATGATTTCCTGAGTCCTGATCTGGCAGAGTTTTTCCTTTCCTATGATCGCAAGGTGCTGGAAACCGGTGTTTCTGGCAGAAATGAGGAGTGGATCACCTTTGCCGATGATGGGCACCAGGCACTTTTGGATACCATAAAGACGCCGATGTATGACTCAACAGGGACTCTTATCGGGGTGCTTGGGATCGGCCGTGACATAACGCTGCGTAGAGAAGCGGAGGAGGGTCTGATTACTGCCCAGGAACGGCTAAAAGAAGCTCATCGTCTTGCCCATTTTGGGACCTGGGATTGGATTCTCGAACCTGAAACCATAACCTGGTCAGAAGAACTCTACGTGATTGCAGGCATAGATCAGAACAGGCCTGCTCCCGGTTCTGCTGAAATGCAACGCATATTCTCCCCTTCGAGTTGGGAACGGTTGATTGTGGTATTTGCTCATTCCCTCTCTACAGGTGAACCCTTTACAATCGAACTTGAGATAGTCAGACCGGATGGAACCACCTGCTGGGCTCAGGGGTTCGGAGATGTTAAGAAAGATGAGAATGGGAAGATCATCGGTTTGCATGGGACACTGCAGGATATTCAAGAACTCAAACAGGCAGAAGCAGCCCTCTATGAAGCAAACCATAAGTTACATCTGCTCACCAGCCTGACACGCCATGATATTCTGAATCAGGTGTCAGCACTGGAAATGCTCCTTGATCTGGCATCAGAGTCTCCTGACCCACTCAAGACAAGGGAGTATATTAAAAATTGCATTGTTGCTACCGAGCAGATCGAGCGGACGATTGGGTTCACCCGTGAGTATGAGCGGTTTGGCGTTGTGTCCAGTGGTTGGCAGAGGATCAGGGCCATCATCAGTTCTGCGATGGCAGAGATCACTCTTGAAGGTGTTCCTGTACAGAATGAAGTTCCTGAAGCCCTTGAAGTATATGCCGATCCCATCCTTAGAAAGGTCTTTACTACCCTCATTGAAAATGCACTTCGGCATGGAGAAAAGATAACGTATATCCGGTTTTCAATCTCTGAAGCAGCAGATCGCCGTGTTATCATCTGTGAAGATGATGGTGTCGGAGTGCCTGATGGAGAAAAGGAACTTATATTTGAGCATGGATATGGGAAGAATACAGGTATCGGACTTTTTCTCGTGCGGGAGATCCTCTCTATCACCGGGCTTTTGATTAGGGAGACCGGGGTGCCGGGAGCAGGAGCACGGTTTGAGATCCTGGTGCCCGCAGGAAAATTCAGATTGGTCTGAAAAGCCAGAGGATTTGGTATCCGGTACGGTTTTGCCGGTGTCTTATCGAGGGGTTTATTGTCCTTGCATTGTGCAGGATTTTTTTTAAAAAAAAGTAGCGAGAAGTTGAGGCTCTTTGGGGTTATTTTTCTGATCTCTCTGCACCTGCTGCTTTCTCATCACAGGTCTGGTATCTTCCAACTCCAACGACATACTGATTGCCGTCACTTCCCTTTACCATCTGGTAGTAACTCATCTTCTGGTAGAGTCCCAGTGAGTCAGGATTCGAGTAGATATATGATACCCATCCGGTGCCGTTCTGCTCTGCACCTTTCACGATCTCATCGCGGAACGGATACCCAAAGACATCAGTTGTTCCTGCAAGATTTTTCCCTATATTAGCAGAATTTACTGCGTTTGCCAAGAGATTCACTGATGTATCAAACACGAATACATAAAGATCAGGGTCAGTCGGAGAGCGATACGGGTTTTTCCCTGCATTTATTGATTTGATTGTGTCCGGTGCATCAGCTGCAAGAGCAGCAGATGTTGTGTTGACAAGGTCTGTCACCTGCTCTCTGGTTGTTGAGTTTTCAGTGCATCTGACTTGTAGGTAGTCTGCAATAGTGCGTTCATACCTTGTCACTCCTGCCTCTGTCCGGTTCCGCTTGAAATCCTGCAGGGTGTTATTTATTGCATGTACAAACTCGGTCGGTGTTTCCGGGTTGAACGCAAGGTAATATCTGCTTGTTCCAAGTACCTGCCTCTCCCCGATTTGGCCTGGGTCTGCGGCATACTTCATAATGGCATGCTGACCAGCAAGTTCATCATATGCCCATCCGTCTGCAGATCCGTTCTCGATCATCATAACGGCGTCTTTTGCCTGTGGCACCTGTATGATATTCTTCTCATCTGCCCCGGCTGTGAGGGCATATGCCTTTCCACAGTCGTCGGTGAGCACTACGATCTTCTGGGAACCTAGCCCAATGTCAGATTGGTTGGTGTCTGTCCGGGTAAAGAGAACCTGTGAATTTTCCATAACCGGTCCTGCCCAGAGAAAGAGATCCTCACGCTCAGGGAGTCTGTCAGCTGAGAAGAGGATGGTATCAGGAGTGGTTCTGGCCAGGTTGTATGCTTCACTCCAGGGCAGAACACTAAATGATTCACGTGTTATGTTGCTTCCGAGCTGGTGCAAAGCCGCCTCTGTCAGATCTACAGAGATTCCTTTCAGTGTTCCGTTGTCAAGGTAATTGAGGGGGGCATAGTCTTCTGTGACAACCTTGAGATCATCGATATGAAAGGCTGGAACTGGTGCAGCCAGTGATACTGCGGGAATAAGCATGAAAACCAGGATAATGAATGCTGGAATCTTTGCATTGGTATACGTCATCATCACTTTGTCATGTTAATTTACACAGAAATGGAAAAATACTTCTCTCTTTGGTTTCAGTGGTTTATGATCTGCTTACCATGTGATATTGACCTGACTGCTTGAATTGGATCTGTTCACTCCCGCTTTCATGGGTCAAATTC
>NZ_DATMYY010000135.1:0-3319 GCF_035560735.1 Methanospirillum sp. | reverse complement strand
GTAAATAATGATATTACACAAGAAAGAATCAAAACAACAAGATGAAACAGGGCATATCAGAAAAATGTCATTGTGCGAGCGGATGTTTTTTATGAGCCCTGCCTGTACCGTAATGATGACCGCCCGGATAGCTGGACCACTTGACATAACCAGGCTACGGAAAGCACTTGATGCAGTAACCGAAATTCACCCTCTCCTTCATGCAAAAGTCGTATTTGATCAGGATCATAATGCATACTTCTCATCTAATGCTGTCCCGCAGGTTCCCATTCGAATCATTCCCAGAATTTCTGATAACCAGTGGATCGATGAGATAAAACAAGAAGCACGGATCCCATTTGAGCTTGAAAAAGGGCCACTTATCAAGTGTGTTCTCCTTCACTCACCTGATGTATCAGATCTCCTTGTTCTGTGCAATCATAGCATCTGTGATGGAATGGCACTAGCCATTTGTATCCGTGATCTCCTTGTACTGTATGAAAACCCAGAAAAGAAAATAGAAACTCTAAATCCACCAGATGTCATGAATATCCTGAAACCCGGCCTGTCTGTTCAGGGGCTGTTAGGACAGGTTATCGCTGCGTTTACAAATAGGAAATGGAGAAAAGACCCGTATTATTTCGATTCAGAAGATTATTCCGCACTGTATAGTTCATATTGGGAGGATCGAACCCCGGGTTTTGTGTTATTTGAATTTGATGAGAACGAATCAGAGCGCCTCCATACAATGTGTCGTAACCATGGAGTATCAATTGGATCGGCCCTCTCTGTAGCATGTCTGAGCGCTCATTCGGATGTATGTGGAGAATTTTCAAAGCCAAAGCAAAAAGTCATGATGCCATTTGATCTCCAGAGAAGAGCCAATTTGGGAGATGTGTTTAGTTTTTGTGTCGGCTCAATTCACTTCCCATTCAGGTATTCCCAGGAAAAAACATTCTGGCAGAATACAGTATCATTTCACCAGGGGACTCATTCACGATTGAAAGCAAAGAAATTGCCAGCCATAGATATTCCCCCGTTTGATCCTTCTTTCATGGATGCGATCGCCTCATATTCAGCCTTCATACACCGGGTCCCTGAGGCTTATACCCTGAATGAAAACCTGATAAAATTCAGAGAAGACCCAAATAATGTTGCAAATTCGCTAGCCAAAAACTTCGAGAACAATATTCCCTGCCTTGTACCAACAAACCTTGGCAATATCGAAATATCAGAATCTTTCGGGGATGTAAAACTACAGAAACTCATTTTTTTACCATCATCAAGTGAACTCAATCCACTCATCCTTGGAGGAGTTGGGGTCAGTGGAAGAATTGTATTCTCCCTGCAGTTTGTAGACTCACCTTCAGGTACCAGAACATCACCGGAATCTGAAATGATACAGATACGAAATAGGGCTCTTGATCTTCTAGGGTTTCCAGAAAAGATTCACCTACGAGCTGTGGAGGAAACATGCCAACCGTCCATGTAAACGGGATTGACACGTACTATGAGATCCATTGAGAAGGATACCATTAGCCATGATCCTGGGAATGGGGATGAATAGAGTATCGTTTAACAACCCAGACATAATCAAACAATTCGCAGATTTCTTTCTGATTTAAATGTGAATAGAAGACCCTTTTGTGAAAACTTATATTAAAAACAGTTAACAAAAAATCATGGGGAGATGATATTAGTTATCCACTAAACCATGTATCACTCAATATCCAAATTCATTCACTCTGCCTTCCAGACCATTTTTTGATGATCTCTTTTGGGAAGTATTTCGTGCACGAAATATCCCGGGAAGTATCATTCCATTTCATGAGAGCTACCCCGCTGTTATCTATGTAAGCAAAACTATCATCAATCCCATTCTCATTTCTCACCCAGGCACCGGTATTGATAAGAAGAGTTGGTTTCCCATCAGCAGATCTCCCCTGAATCCTGATATCATCATCAGTATTTGGATAGGTTCCGGGAATGTGAGTGTGACCGAAAATTAAAACCTCGGCGTTATATGTATATTTCTCACTCTTCAGTGCATCTTCGTACACACTTTGTACATCGTAATTTTTTGCACTGAAAAAAGTGCTGTACATCCAGTTGCTGATAAACCCATACACAATCGGGATGATAAATATAAAGAGCAGCCAGAGAAATACAATCATTCCAATGAAATAGAGTGAATCGAGAACGCCCAACGCAAGGAAATACGCACCAATACCAATGAGGATGATTTCACCTATGCAGATCCCGAGACATGCCCTGAAGAGAAGAGGAGAAGACGGAAGAGTCTTTTCAACAAACCCGAACATCTGAACTCCTTTTGCTGATATACCAAACAGAGAGATGGCAAAAACTACTCCAACAAGCCAGCGTATCCAGGTTGATACAATGGCACCGGAAAAGATGGGAATAATTAAAGCAAGAAGATTAATAATTGCATAAAACCCAATAAATGACATTATCGGAACTGATTTCCGGACCTCCCGGACAATAGAGCAATTGAGGATCTCCTGGATAGAATCGATCACATCAAATCTGAACCCGATTGCCTGACTGATGGAATACGTGATCTGCTGCTTGTCAAACTGCTGACCATGAACAAATACATAATGAATACCGCCGGCATTGAGGCCACGAACATGGCCGTGTGTAGAAGTAGCCGGATAATGCCTCGGACTTAATTCAAGGATATGATTTGGATTCCATGCAATTTTCAGGCTCTCTATCTTCCCATGCAATCCCTTGAAAAGAGAATAAATACTATAGGCAGGGTCTGACTTATCAGGGGTATCTGCTCCATAGGAGTATACCGGTTCACCTGAATCCTCGTCATGGTTTCCAGTTACATAGATGATATCACTCTCAATATTCTGGAGTTTTAAAAAAAAGATAAGACCATCAAGAAAAGCATAATTCCGATCCTGGTGGCGTGGGTTCCATAAATCCAGGACATCACCAAGCAAGATTATTTTTGTCGGAGGCAGGAGAATTTTTGTTGTAGGCTCTGCATTACTGCTGCGTTGCTCAGGATTGCAGACAACCTTTGCGTCTCCGGACTGAATTTTATCCAGAAAGTGCAACATCCGGTTTATTGTTTCAGGTCCCTCAACACCACCAAGATGAACATCAGATACAACCAGTATACTTTTGTCATCAGGGATCTTTTCAGTATAATCTCTCTCAGCCATACCCTCTCAAGGTGATAATAGTTAGTTTACATACTTTGATGTATCGGTCCATCATCATATGAAAATGAAAACGTGGCATCAGAAAAACTATAGATGAGACCAAATTACATTATGACGATGGACTTCAGAGAGGATAATGA
>NZ_DATMYY010000134.1:0-3654 GCF_035560735.1 Methanospirillum sp. | reverse complement strand
TGCTGATCTGATGGCAGAGAATGCCAGTCAGGCACTTTCTAACCTCTAATCTTTTTTATGAATATTTTAATCCTTGACACCATTCATGGCGGGATTATACTAGGTGATGCCCTGCGTGATATGGGTCATGCTGTAGATCTTGTTGATGTATATAGAGGAGATCTTACATGTCAGGGAAGTATACCTGGTGAAACTGCCATATCGAAAACCTATGATCTCCTTATTCACCCGGTTCATCTGGATCCCGCAAACCCAATTTTGAGATCAATTGCTTGTCCATCAATCACTCATCACGAAGCGGTCAGATGGATCTTACATTCTCAAATCCAGCAAAATTTTTTACAATGCGGTTTTTGGATTGAGGTTTCAGGGGCAAGAGGAAAAACAACAACCGCAACAGCCCTTGCTTCGATTATGCAGGGAAGTGGGATCCTTCATTCATCCAGGGGAATCTATCGGTACCCGGAGGAGGAATATATCACCCGGATGAGTATAACACCTGCCTCACTCATCCCGGTTAAAGATCTTTTAAAAGAAAATGAATGGTGCATAGCAGAAATTTCACTTGGGTTTACCGGGCTTTGCGATATTGCTATCCTGACATCACATGAAGATTACCAGGTCGCTGCAGGAAAACTGAGTGCACGAACACTCAAGCATCTGAGTGCACTTTCATGTAAAAAAGTCCTGGTGGCACCGGACGTCTCCTTTGTTCATGATTCAGTAATCAATGCTGGCGATGTTGCCAGAGTTTGTGGAACAACGTGTATGTACTCCTTTAACGGGATCGAAGGTTCATATGAAAACCTCCTCTTAACATTGGAAGGATACCGGGTCCCACTGCAGCTGGCAACAGCAGCTGCTCTAATCCTTGGATACAACCCGGAGGGACTACAAAATTTTCCATCACTTCCCGGCCGGATGAAGATCGAAAAAATTGATGGGAGAATGATCATAGATAATGCCAGCACCGGGGCATGCCTGAAGACTACGTGTGATGCAATATCCCTACTCAGAAATTCACACGATGAAAATTTTCAATATACATTGATCATAGGTCAGGAAGCAAGAGCTGTGTGTGAAAATTTTTCTGATGAGGAGATCATTGGTGTGATCAACAAAGAACATCCAAACCAGGTCATTCTTGTAGCTGGTGATGACCGGATGGATACCAGTACAATATCAGATGCATGTAAAAAACAGACAATTCCAATTACAATATCACATTCAATACCTGAAGGAATGCATATTGCAAAACAGATGCCTTCCTGCCCGATCGTTGTATCAGTAAAAACCTGGAGGTAATTTATGAAATATATGCAGCCACGACCGAGTTCAATTGTAGCAGCTTTGTATACTGCCCGGGATCTGGGAGTCACCGTCTCTGTTCTGCATGGCCCTTCGGGTTGCTCATTTAAGCATGCACGACTCCTCGAAGAGGATGGTATGAGGGTTCTGACAACCTCATTATCTGAAAATGAATTTGTCTTCGGCGGACAGGATCGGCTTATTGAAGTACTCAATTATGCTGAAAAAGAATTTACTCCATCAAGAATGGCGGTTGTGGGAACATGCGTCTCTCTGATAATTGGTGAAGATCTTGAAGCTGCTATAGAAATGGCTGACCTGGCAACAGAAACAATTGCGGTAGACATTCATGCAGGTTTTCCTGAAAATATTGACGGGGTTATTGCTACGCTTGTACCGGCAAACAGGGCAGGCTGGATAAGTGATGAGGAACTCTTAAGGCAGAAGGATCTTCTGAAAAAAGCAAACGAGGTAGAGCGGCTACGTGGGGCAGCGATGAAGAGTTATATCACGCCATCACGAGGAGACCTGAAACATGTTGCAGCAACCAGGCTCATGGATCTTATTCGTGAAGGTAAAACCGGAGTTGCAATAATGAATGCCAAGAAGGAGACGGCATACATGTTTGCAGATATTCTCCTCGGCCTTCATGATGCTGCTCCTGACGCTCATGTTATCTATTCAGCAAATCTCGAGATGAAAGGTCTGCCTAAGGTACAGCGAGATGCTGATAGAATATCAACCGAACTCATCAATAGGGGTTTATCTTTCACATCACAGGGTGCACTTGATGAGTATGGAGCAACAGGAGATCAACTCGGGTCATGGATACAGAATATAAAACCTGATTTTGCTCTGATTGTTGGAGTTCCTCATGCTATTCCGGCTCACTACCTTGAAAGGGTAGAATGTTTCTCGGTAACCAACGGCCCACGTCAGGTAGGCCCATTGAAAGAACAAGGTCATGCCCATGTAATGGTTGAAGTCGATCTGCATCCCCGGACTCTCGGGGTTACTTCAATTGTAGAAAGTGAGTTCGGAGCAGTGCTCCGGAGTCTTGTATGAAGACCTTCCTGATATCAGGTGACAGATCGGGAGCAGGGAAGACCAGTATATCCGTAGCCCTGTCAGCACTCCTCTCCAAAAAATATAACGTCCAGTGCTTCAAGGTCGGGATGGACTATATTGATCCATCCTACCTTTCAGCTGTTACCGGGAGACATTGTCTGAACCTGGACACATTTGTGCTGACACCTGAAGAAAACAGGGAGATCTTTTCTCATGCCTGCTCAGTCATGGAAACTGATATTGCCCTGATTGAAGGAGTCAGAGGATTATACGAAGGGGCTGAATCACTATCTGATATTGGATCAACGGCATCTATAGCAAAACTTCTGAAGATCCCGGTTATCCTTGTCATTGATTCCCGGAGTATAACAAGAAGTGCAGCAGCATTACTCAAAGGCTTTACAGCATTTGATCCGGAGATTACAATCGCCGGTGTAATTCTGAATAATGTCAGAGGCGAGAGTCACATCAGGAAAGCAACTGAAGCAATCGAGCATTATTGTGGAATTTCTGTAATCGGGGCAATACCACGTCTCGATACTCCACCTTTGAAAATGCGCCATCTTGGATTAGTACCATTTCTTGAAGGTTCTCCGAACAGCGAATTTCTCTCCCAGATTAATGAGATGATAGAGTCTGTCGGAAAACAGATCGATATCGATGCCCTTCTTCGTCTAGCTGATGAGCGGGATAATCCCCCATATAATGGCACAATTTTTAGTCACCCTGAAAAAAAGGATATCAGAATCGGGGTTGCACTTGATAGCGCTTTCAATTTTTATTATGGCGACATTTTTGCTATACTTGAATCAAACGGTGCAGAAGTCATACCATTTTCACCAATTCATGATTCATTTCCTGATGTTGACGGGATAATTATTGGTGGAGGATATCCTGAATACTTTGGAAAAGAACTCGAAGAAAATGTCAGAATGAGAGAGGGAATCAAGGATGCTTCATCAAAGGGTATGCCCATATATGGTGAATGCGGAGGCCTGATGTACCTCTGTGATTCCATCCGGTTTTCAAGCGATTGGAATGATCTCTCGGCTGGTGACGAATTTCAGATGTGCGGTGTCTTTTCCGGATTTTCTTCAATTCCTTCCAGGCGTATAGTCAGGTATGTAATTGGAACAAGTTCTGCAAATACTCCATTTGGTGATCATCAGTTCAAAGGCCATGAGTTCCATTATTCAGATGTACAAATGAATGGGGATGTACAATATGGATATCATCTTGAGAGAGGAGTCGGGATAAACGGCTCACTAGATGGTGTAT
>NZ_DATMYY010000133.1:0-4368 GCF_035560735.1 Methanospirillum sp. | reverse complement strand
GTACAATATATCATCGGCGAATGTGCATATCCAGGTCTTCCAGGAGTGCCTTTACTGACAAATATCTGTCACCAGGGCTGGATGCCAGGCATTTCTGTATAATCGGGAGGATTTCAGCACCTTCCCGTTGTAAAAATACCGGTTCACTACCTGTTGGAATGGTTGCGTTACCGGTCAGAAGCTCTGAAAATACCATCCCAATCTCCCAGATATCTGTACCATATCCACAGTCCGATGCCTGTTGATGTTGCTCAGGAGCTGCATACCTCGGAGAGAAACCAGATACCGACCATCGGGATGAACCTGACCTGGCAAGCCCCCAGTCGGTCAGTTTCACATATCCATCGCTTGTGAGCAGAATATTTGAGGGTTTGATATCACAATGGGCCACTCCCCGCTCATGAGCATAAACCAGGGCTGACACAAGGCTTCTGATGATCTGCAGCGCCCTGGAAGTTGCAACCGGCATTTCAATATCTGCAAGTGTTCCGGGCAGGTATTCAATCTCAATATAGGGAACAGGGAGTATGTTTGCTGATAACACTGCTGCAATATGCGGGTGATCGAGATCTTTCCACACACTTATCTCCTGCATAAACGACATCCCTGTCTTTTCATCAACCCGGCGTGGAACTTTGACTACTACTGCAAGATTATCAGAGATCCGTTCTGCATACCAGATGATACCAACCCCTCCCTCAGTTAGGATCCTGACATTTCTATACCGGTTTGCTGGAAGAGGAAAGGATGAAGGCGTCATGCTTTTTTCATATCCCTCTATCTGGTGTCTTTTCCTGACAAGATCGGTCACCCCGTACATTCCGAGAACAAACGAGAGTCCCAGTGAACCATAGACCAGAGACGGGAACGGATATGTAAACTGAAGAAGATTTGCGTACTGCCTGACGAAAAAGAGAAGAGAGAGCATCAGGGTCGAGGAGATGATCAGACCAAGCACGACTGACATAATAAGGTGCCATGAAAGATACGATTTGTACAGCATAACCAGATGCAGGACAACAAGCAATGAAAAGAAGATATACATAACAGGAAGAGACAGGTTCGCCGCATTACCCATTCCTTCATTTTCTCCATGTTCCATATCTCCACCCATACCTCTATTTCCATGATGTACAGGAGTAGACAATAGAAGGAGTATCACGACCACGTACAACCCAGCAAGTACCAGATTGAGAGCCCAGATTACCTGATTGTGTAATTCAGGTTTTGTTTTGATAGTTTGATATCCTGGAAATATTGTGGTCTTCATGGCAATAATTGATCAGGAATTTCCTGAGAGAAATAAAAAGGCTGCTCCCAGAGATCCTGGTGAGAGCTCTATAAGGTCTTCATTTTTGAGCGGTACAGGATCATGTGAGACTGGTTTGCCATTGAGATATGTACCACCTTTGCTGTTCCCATCCTCTAGAGTCCAGACACCGACCCTTTTTCGCAGCCAGGCATGAGGTCGCGAAGCACGGCTTACTGACCGGTATTCATCTCCAAGGATGATTGCCGGTTCAGTGAAGAGAACCTCTTCTGTCTCCTCACCTCTTCCAATCCGGTATAATTCGCTCCTTAATTCATACCTGCGTCCGCTTTCAGAGCCATTTGTCAGGGAAAGAGCAGGACCGGTTCCAGGAGATATCTCCCGCAGTCCCTTCTTTGCAGCCTCAATTTGGTCAGAAAGGTCAGATATTCCTGATTCGGAGACAGAGGAGAAAAGGGCCAGGTTACGGATGGCCTGATCCAGGCCACCGGGAATGAGAGAGTAGTAAAATACCGGCTGGCCATGATTTATCGGCTCATCAGATACCCCAATCTCTTTTCTGATCAGTCCGAGAGTGAGAAGACGGGTCAGATGCTTTTTGGTGTTTTCATAACTCGTGGAGATCTCATGGGCTACCTGCCTGACAGTCCGGGGTTTGGTTCCCATAAAAGACAACATCTGAAGTCTGACCGGACTAGCCAGAACATCAAGGTATTCAGAGAGCTCTGCGATGAACTCAGGATCTGAACCAGAAAGGATCGTCCGATCTTGGGAATTTTCAGATGTCATATCAATCAGTTCCTTGTTGATTGGTCTTTTCATCATATCATCTCTACCCCTGATAACCTCCGGGTTTAGAGGGAGAACAGATCCCATTTTAGGCCCTATTATTGCAGACGGGATTATGTGTATCTATACACCGCCCAGGCGGAGATAAATCATGAAAGCAATTGTATTAATCCTCATCGTGAGTCTTATCGCCCTCGCAACTGTTCTTCCGGTATCAGCAGCCGGACAGAATGGAAATGGACAGATGCTACGGAATGGTTCAGGAACAGCTGGTACTGGTGTGTGTCCCAACCAGGACGGTACTCAGGCTGACTGCCCAAACAACCATACACCACCCAGAGATGGGACTGGATTACAGTATGGAAAATCTGAACAATAACGAGGTTTGAGATAATGAACAAAAGAATCCTTGGTATTCTGGGGATAACTCTCATTTCTGTTCTGATCATTTTGATCGTCGCCCTTCCGGCATCAGGTGCAGGAAAAACAAGTCCTGTTGATGGGACGGGAAATCAGGCTGGATATCATGCTCATCAGTATGGTTCTGGTCAGCAGATTGGGACCGGGAATGGATCCTGTATATATGAAAACTGCCCGCATAACGGAACCTCGGGTCGGGACGGAGCCGGTATGAAGTGCGGTATATGTCCTAACGGATCCGGTAATGGCAGGCATTCAGAACCAGAAAGCCAGGGACATAGCATTCGATGAAAGGCTAAATAATGCACATGATACTGGAATATGTATCTCGGACTAGGTCTAGACATTCAGAATATCATGTGAACTCTGCATCAGATACTTCGCATATCATTGGAAACCACATGATACCCCTTTCATCGCAATTGATCTCCAATTATCTCTAAAATTGTTCCAAAGCCAACGATGAACCGAGACTCTTCATGGAAAAATGGAGATCTTCTCTTTCATGTGCCGATTTGTTTCGCATACCGGCAACGACATGCACCCCTTTAACATCAAATTCCAGTAGCTCAAACATCTTTTTCGTATAATCAAAATACAACTGGAACATATTTGAGTCAGGATTGCCTTGAGTAAACACAAGTATCAGTTTTTTACCTGCATTTTCTTCCTTGAAATACGGGGAGAATCGTGGAGAGAATTGCGCGAACAACCTGTCAGTAAATATCTTCGCCTGTGCACTCATCTATCCCATGTAAACCGGTGAACCAAGAACAAGGACATCGGCATGCTCAATAGCATCATAAAGTATCTGCATATCATCGTTGATGACACAACCTTTATCCCCATTTTTGCAGCCAAAACAACCCTGACATGGATTGATGTCAAGATCATTAAAACACCAGGATTCAGTTTCGGCACCTTGTTCTTTCGCACCTTCGAGTATTTTGTGTACTGTCCAGGCAGTATTGCCCTCTTTTCGCGGGCTCGCAATAAATCCGATGACTTTCATTGTACCTTCTTGCACATCTGGTGAAAAACCTCTATCTCTATCACCCTATTGTTTTCCTGGTAACAATAAGGTTGAATTGCGCTTGTATGTCTGTACGCGAGTTCGCCCAGAAACTAAGTAAGAAAACGATATCAGGTAATTCTCATCCATCTTTTAGAAATTACCGGAATCATTGATGGCAATCTTTGTTCTCTGTTTATGTCGTACTGCGTGAGAACACAGTCCCATATCCTCCTCCCAGTTTCTGCCTGGCTTCGGCGAGTCCATTTTCGAGAGCCTGCCTGTCCTCTGCATCTGAATACCCGGTGTCGTCTATCATCTCAATAGCGGTCTGAAACGCCTGTTCTGCGGCCTGGTATTGTCCAAGTATCAATGAGACCCGGCCAAGACCAGCATACGCTGCCCATGCAGAGTCTTCACTACCAGACAAAGAGTTGGCAGTCTTATATGCATCTATTGCTGACTGATACCGTTTAGATCCTTCAAGTGCATACCCAAGACCCAGCCAGGCATCAAATGAATTAGATTCCAGCCTGATTGCGTCTTCGAACTGCTTTTTAGCATCAAGGAATGAATCACTTGCGAGAAGTTGATTGCCTCTGGCTATCGATGATAATACCGTGGGATTCTCCTCATTTATGCCAGATATATTCCTGGGAATATAGAAATCAGGGAGAATACTGGTATCTGTCCGGTCAAGAACCCAGTCCGGGGCACCAAGCCAACCCTGGGTATATCCATCCTCAGCTGATGCCAGGGGAGTGATTGAAAAAATCACTGCCAGAAAACCACACATATACAGCATTACATTCCTCATGTAACCAAATTTTATTCTTGTTTTCTTGTAGTGCATAGGCTCTCCTTGGCGGCTTATGAG
>NZ_DATMYY010000132.1:0-6185 GCF_035560735.1 Methanospirillum sp. | reverse complement strand
CAGCAGATATAACAGATTTAATATCAGATGCACCAGCCAGGGTTTTTGCAAGCCTATATAATGCAGCATTCTCTTCCTCCCTGTGATGTGCTGATTTTGCATAATCCTGAGCCTTTGAAATAAGAATACTAACCACTATACCGACCAGGATCATCCCAAAGAAGGTGATAAGATACTGGGTGTCAGAGACCCTGAAGGTATAATATGGTGGAACCAGGAAAAAATCAAACATCAGAACGCCGATGATTGATGTAAAGATTGCGAGATTAAGCCCCCGTCTGAATGCTGCAATAACAACAACCATCAGGTAAAACATGATGAGGTTTGTCTGTGAGATATAATTTTTTAGAAGTTCTCCGCAAATGGTTACGATACTCACAAGAACCAGACTTTCAAGATATTTTCCCGGTAGAGTTACTGGAAGGATAGATTCATCAGAGTATGAGATGCTTTCTTTGATCTTATCGCCACTGCTGATTACATATACATCGATATCTCCGCTTTTGTGGATCATCTGATCCACGATAGATCCGAATAAAAGTTCTTTCCATCTTGTTCTGAGGGTTTTTCCGATGACTATCCGTGTAATATTGTTCTTTTTTGCATACTCAATCAGGGTGTCGGGAATATTTAGTCCAAATATTGTTTCTGTCTTTCCGCCGAGACTTTCTGCAAGTTTAATAGTCTTCCAGATCTGTTCTCTGGACTTATCTGACAGACGATGATGCATCGGTGTTTCAACATATACTGCTCTCCAGTCTGTGTTAAGTCGATCTGCCTGTCGTTTTGTGGTTCTGACTAGTTTTTCTGAGAGGGGACTAGGCCCGATTGATACGAGAAGATGCTCTGAAGTTGCCCACGGCCCAGGAATAGACCGGGTCTGCATGTACTCTAACATCTGGTTATCAACACGGTCTGCAGTCTTGCGAAGGGAGAGCTCACGAAGTGCAAAGAGATTTCCTTCATTAAAGAACTGATCTATTGCACGAGAAGCCATATCAGGGACATAGACCTTACCTTCTGCAAGCCTTGACTGCAGTTCAGCTGGTGGAATGTCCATCAGTTCTATCTCATCAGCAAGATCTATTATTCTGTCAGGAACAGTTTCATGAACAATGATTGAGGTTATTTTGGCAACAACATCTCGTAAACTCTCAACATGTTGAATATTAAGAGTGGTATAAACATCAATTCCAGCTGCAAGGAGTTCTTCGACATCCTGGTATCGTTTTGTATGTCTGAATGTTGGAGGATTGGTGTGGGCCAGTTCGTCAACCAGAACAAGATCGGGATGTAATGCTAGAATAGCATCTGTATCCATCTCGTACAGGGTAGTTGATTTGTATTGAACTTCTACCCTGGCAATGATGGGAAGCCCATCCATTAAAGCATCAGTCTCTGATCTCCCATGCGTCTCAACATACCCGATTCTGACATCTATACCCTCAGCAAGGCGGTCATGTGCTGCTTTGAGCATACCATAGGTCTTTCCTACTCCTGCAGCATAACCGAGAAAAATTTTTAATTTTCCGGTTGTTTCCCTTTTTTCTTCTTTTTGAATTTGGGAGAGAAGGAGATCAGGATCAGGTCTGCCATCATCCATTGTGTTATCCCATGCCTGTCAGAACCAGAATGAGATCTATTATTTTTATTCCGATAAACGGAGCGATTACTCCGCCGAGTCCATAGATGAGGATATTATTTCGGAGTGCCTCATCAGCTGAAAGTGGTTTGTAGGTAACTCCCCGAAGAGCCAGGGGTATCAGAGCAACGATGATGAGGGCATTAAATATTACAGCCGAGAGAATTGCCTGATGGAGATCCATAATATTGAGAGCGGCAAGTGCAGGATACGTTCCCACAAATGCAGCAGGGATTATGGCAAAATATTTCGCGATATCATTTGCAATGCTGAAGGTTGTCAGAGAACCCCGGGTCATGAGGAGTTGTTTTCCAATCTCCACAATCTCGATTAGTTTTGTCGGGTTACTGTCAAGGTCAACCATATTGGCAGCTTCCCGTGCTGGCTGAGTGCCGGTATTCATTGCAACTGCCACATCTGCCTGTGCAAGAGCCGGAGCATCATTGGTTCCGTCCCCGGTCATGGCAACAAGGCGTCCCCCGTTCTGATACTCACGAATGAGGTGCAGTTTACTTTCAGGTGTAGCTTCTGCAAGGAAATCATCGACACCTGCTTCGGCAGCAATTGTTGCAGCCGTTAGCCGGTTATCCCCGGTGATCATGATGGTCTTGATTCCCATATGCCGAAGCTGGGCAAACCGTTCTTTGATTCCTCCTTTTACAATATCTTTCAGATAAATGACACCGAGTGCTTTCCCATTTTTTGTCACTACCAGCGGTGTTCCCCCGGCCCGTGATATCGCATCCACCTTTGAGATAAGTTCATCAGAGACCGAACTGCCTTTCTCTTTCATATATGCATACACGGCTTCGGCAGCTCCTTTCCTGATTTCATTACCGTTGATATCAACCCCGCTCATCCGTGTTTGACTTGAGAAGGGTATAAATTTCATTTCAGGCGAATCGTCATGAGCACCAACAGTTCTTCCCCGAAGCCCATATTGGTTTTTTACCAGGACTACGATGCTCCGACCTTCAGGTGTTTCATCAGCCAGAGAAGCCAGTTGTGCGATTTCAGCGAGGTCTGATAGATCAGTTCCATCTACAGCAATGAATTCTACCGCTTCACGATTTCCAAGGGTGATCGTTCCAGTTTTATCGAGAAGCAATACATCTACGTCTCCGGCAGCTTCAATCGCCCGACCGGAAGTGGTGATTACATTTCTTCTGATGAGCCGGTCCATTCCTGCAATTCCGATGGCGCTGAGAAGACCACCGATGGTAGTCGGAGCCAGACATACCAGCAGGGCAATCAGGATTGTTGCACTGACTACTGTACCGGTTCCGGCAGCCCTCACACTGTAAAGAGAGAATGCATACAGCGTTGCACAGACACAGATGAATATAACAGTCAGACTGATGAGAAGGATATTGAGAGCAATTTCATTTGGTGTCCTCTGGCGTTTCGCTCCTTCTATCAGGGATATCATCTTGTCAAGAAATCCTTCGCCAGGATTTGCTGTCACTCTGACAATCAACCAGTCTGAAAGAATTGTTGTGCCACCTGTGACTGCACTCCTATCGCCTCCTGCTTCCCTGATTACCGGTGCACTCTCTCCGGTAATTGCACTTTCATTTACTGATGCAATACCCTGGACGATTTCACCATCAACAGGAATGAGATCTCCTGCTGCAACAAAAAACAGATCATCTTTGTGTAGTTTGCTTGAGGATATCTCGTCAATAATTTCATTTTCCGGAGGAGTAGTCTGCCCTAGTTTATATTGAGTTGGGAGACGTTTTGCAACAGTGTCCTGCCTCATCTGACGTAATGCCTGTGCCTGAGCTTTTCCTCTTCCTTCTGCCAGAGCTTCAGCGAAGTTTGCAAAGAGAACAGTAAACCAGAGCCAGATTGAGATCAAACCGATAAACAAGGCTGATTCATCACTGAATTTCATCACAGCCATGAGCCAGAATATCGTCGTTAAAGCACTTCCGATCTCAACAACGAACATGACTGTGTTTTTGACCATGAGACGGGGATCGAGTTTTATAAACGACTCCTGTATGGCCCTTATATAGAGATCACGGGAAGACGATGTATTTCGTTTCTGGTAACCTGTTTCAGACATGCATCATCCCTCCCTGTACCAGAAATTCTGCTATCGGCCCGAGAGCCAGGGCAGGAAGGAAACTGAGAACTCCAATACTGACTATGACAAAAACGAGCCAGATAATAAAGAGAGGACGATGATCCTGAAGTGTTCCTCCTGATGGGGGGACTGTTTTCTTCTGCACAAAAGATCCCGCTAATGCAAGAAGGAGAATGAGCATCGGATATCTTCCTATTATCATCGTAAGAGCAAGAGCACTGTTGTAAAACAACGTGTTTGCACTGAGGCCTCCAAATGCACTCCCGTTATTTCCAACAGCCGATGAGAATGCATACAAAATCTCTGAAAATCCATGAGCCCCTGGATTAAAGATTGAAGAAGTTCCTGCAGTAGTCACCACAGCTATTGCAGTTCCCACGAGGATGGCGACTATTGGAATGAGAATGATGACAGCTGCAAGAGTCATTTCAGGTGGTTCAATCTTTTTTCCCAGATATTCCGGAGTCCTTCCTACCATCAGACCGGCGATAAACATGGCGATGATTACATACACGATCATCACACCAAGACCGGATCCAACTCCTCCAAAGACGATCTCTCCGAATTGGATCATCATAAGTGGAACCAAACCACCGAGAGGGGTGAATGAATCATGCATAGCGTTTACCGCACCACATGAGGTAGCAGTTGTGGCAACGGCAAAAAGGGCACTGTGAAGAACTCCGAAGCGTACTTCTTTCCCTTCCATGTTTCCACCTGGTTGAATAGCACTTGCTGTTTGATCGATACCAAGATGAGAAAGAAATGGATTAGTGCTCTGTTCTGCAGAGTAACAGAGGCCAACCAATGGGATGAAGATGATGACCATAGCGATGAGCAGTGCAATCCCCTTCTTTATCGATCCGATCATACTTCCAAATGTGTAGCATAAACCTGCCGGGATGATGAGAAGGGCGATAATTTCAAGAAGATCTGACAGAGGTGTTGGATTTTCATATGGGTGAGCTGAATTTGCATTAAAATATCCACCTCCATTAGTGCCAAGGAGCTTAATGGCAATCTGTGAGGCTGCAGGTCCCTGGGGAATAACCTGGGTCGAAGTGATGACTGATCCATTATCTGTTATGGGATCAAGGAGTTGAATCTCCACTGGAGCGTTGAAATTCTGAATTGTTCCCTGTGATACCAGGATAAGGGAGAAGATAATACTGAGAGGCAGCAGAATCCATACGCTTCTTATGAGAAGTACCCAGAAATTTCCAATAGTTCCTGTTTCTCTCCGGGAAAATCCATAAATCAAAGCCACGAGGACTGCCATTCCCGTAGCGGCAGAAAGAAAATTCTGCACTGTAAGGCCGAGCATCTGTGTCAGATAACTGAGAGTTGTTTCACCAGCATATGCCTGCCAGTTGGTGTTGGTAGCAAAGCTGACTGCGGTATTGAGGGAAAGATCCGTGGCAACAGGGCCAAGATTCAGAGGATTCAGTGGGAGATACTGTTGGATCTGCTGAAGAAGGAATACAACTATGATACCCAGAATATTGAAGATAATCAGGGCGATGGCAAATGTCTTGTAGTCCATCTCATCATCAGGTCTGATTCCGGCTTTGGCTAAAACCCAGGTTTCAGTATTTCTGAATAGTCGGAATACTCCTGATGATTCACCCTGATACATCAGTACCATGTATCTACCCACCGGAACTACCAGAGCAAAGAGCAGAATAAAAAAGATAGCGAACTGTATCCAGTCAGTTCCCCTGATGCCGAAGATGACTGGTGTTTTATCTGAAATTTTATCTGATGAAGAACTGATACTGCGATCTCCAGAATCTTGATATGAGTCCAATGCCTGGTTCAAAGCGAGAACATTGACCCTGCTCTCACCAAGTATACCATACTGAGGCCCTTGAATATGCTGGTTTACAAGTGCTGTTAGTTCCCGGGCTTCGATACCTCGTGCTTTTGCAACTCTTTGCATCTGGTAATACGCTGATGCAATACTGATATCAGGATCCAATCCACTCGCTGATGATGTTACGAGATCTACCGGAATAAGGGTGGCAGCATTGAGAGAGCTGACCTGCATATCCTGGACTGATGAGGTCATCCTTTCCAAATAGGCCGGATTAGTTGGACCATAATTTGAGCCTGATGACAAACTCGAATTGTATGAAGGTGAAGTAGCAGATGGACGTGACCAGAAATACTTCTCTGAAGTAAATGGCTGTCCGATCAGTGCTGATCCGGCATGATGGTCATGAAGATCATATAAACTCCCGCTAGCCTGCCACGGAAAGAATATCATGGCTAGTCCGGTTACCAAGAGAGGGTATATGATTCCGGTTATGATTGTAAGCAGTACAAAGATCGTGATGGCAGGTTTAATCTGCCTTAATATGTGGGGGTTTTTCAGATTGAGATACACTCAACTCAACTCATATCGAGATTTTTCTGCGACAATTATCGGTATTCTCGATCGTTAATAATAAG
>NZ_DATMYY010000131.1:0-2268 GCF_035560735.1 Methanospirillum sp. | reverse complement strand
GGGTGCAGGGAGTGGTAAAGACTCCGGATGGTATGATCCTGATAACAGATCCGGACAGATTCCTGCTACCAGATGAAGAAGGAGCACTTTCTGCTGCTCTCATACAAGAGGGAGGAAAAACCTGATGCCTGCAACTCTATTATCAGAGGATTTACAGCAAGTATACAGGTTTGTAAATGAAAGGATTGGGTTTGCATATGCCCCAGACCGGATGTCTGATCTTGAACGAGGGTTTTTTACAGCTTGTCGGGATCTCGGACTCATCGATCCAGCTTCCTGCATGCAGGCTCTCAATGATCCAACTAAAGCATCTGCAGTTGAAGAGGCGCTGGTAAAAAACCTCACCATAGGGGAGACCTACTTTTTCAGGGATAAAAAACTCTTTGCATATCTTCGCGATCAATTACTGCCTGATCTAATCAGGACACGACGAATCTCTGGAAAGTATCTTCGTATCTGGTCTGCCGCATGTAGTACAGGAGAAGAGGCATATTCACTAGCTATTCTCATTAATTACCTACTGCCAGACCTCATTGACTGGGATGTTACAATCCTAGCATCAGA
This sequence comes from Methanospirillum sp., assembly GCF_035560735.1. Classification (GTDB taxonomy): domain Archaea; phylum Halobacteriota; class Methanomicrobia; order Methanomicrobiales; family Methanospirillaceae; genus Methanospirillum. The sequence goes on along the minus strand of NZ_DATMYY010000131.1, from coordinate 1,704 downwards.
TATAAACCCGGGATCTCTGTATGCAGCCGAAATCGGTGTATATTCCAGATGGTCTTTTAGAGAAGAGTCACCTGTTCCTATCGATCGTCATGTTATCCCATCTGTCGATGGAAGGTTCAAAATATCAGAGACAATCAAGAGAATGGTCAAATTCAGTAGGATCAATCTTATCAATGACCACTATCCTTCTCCGTTGACCGGGACCATGAAGATGGACCTCATTTTCTGCCGTAATGTTCTCATGTACTTTTCATCTGAACTTGCGGCAGGTGTGGTTGACCGTCTAAACTCATCACTCGTAGATAAAGGATGGCTCATCGTGAGCCCACAGGAAATAAGTTATGCACAACATCCGGGTTTTATTCAGGTAAAGCGGGATTCTGTATTTTTATTTAGAAAAGGGATTGAAGAATATCAGAAAAATCCAGCCATATTTAACCATAATCCATCAACTGTCAATGATGAGATAGTCCAGGACAGGATTTCGGATTTAAATAATCTGGACTTAAGCCAGCAAAAAACCCTTCCAAATAATTCGATAATCGTTCTACCCGATCTGACCAAATCATCAATTAACTCAAACCCCGATTCAATAGTACATCATGATGAACTGATTCAGGCAGTTAATATAACTGCTGCAAACCACCACGATCCAGATATACGTATTCAGGAAGGTAGACTTGCCGAAGCTGAATTACTATTACAGGAAGAGCAAAACCCAACTCCCAAAACTCTAGGGACCATGGAGATGCTTGCCAAAAAATATGCAGATAGAGGAGATTGGGATCATGCACTCGGCTGGTGCGATAAGATTCTAGCTATGGATCCTCTCTTTGCAGGAGCCTATCACCTCCGGGCAATAATCCATCAGAATCGGGGTGATATTCCTGCTGCAATCCAATCACTTAAACAGGCATTATATGCAGAACCGGATTACATTCCTGCCCACCTGATGCTGGGGAGTTTCCTGGGAGCAGAGGGTAGAGAATCTGAAGCTAAAAGACACTATCAGATAGCATTAGATATCCTCTCGTCCATGGCTGATGATATACCCATAGATGAAACAGACGGAATGCCTGCAATTCGTGTCAGGGAAATGGTACAGATGCTCCTTGCAGTGGTGTCATCCAGATGAATGATAGTTCTCAAGAAATCCAACCTTTCTCCACAAATGGTTTCACAACCCTCTCATCAATAGAGATTCTGACCCAACGGGCTCGTGATCTCGCCGCTCCGAGAGACGATCATCAAGAAGACAAATCTGGAACTGAAGTTCTGGAATTTCATCTATCTGGGGAAAAATACGTAATTAGTATGGAATATATCAAGGAAGTTGCCCTGCTAAAAGAGATAACATATATTCCGGGTACCCCGCCGTTTATCCTTGGCATCATCAGTCTTCATGGATCAATACTCTCAATTGTAGATCTTCGTATCGTACTTGGCATGCCCCCCAAAGGATTGACTGATTTTAACCGTATCATAGTACTATCAAATAATGAGATGACATTCGGAGTACTTGCTGATGCTATCGACAGAACAAGAACAATAAATACTGATCAGATAAGCAGACCGCCACCTACGATCAGTGGACCAGAAGCAGCATATCTGTCAGGTGTTCTCCCTGGTCCGGTAATGGTAATTGACGCCAGGGCACTCCTCTCAAATCCGGGAATGATACTGGGAGATGATTAATTAACTATG
>NZ_DATMYY010000130.1:0-2721 GCF_035560735.1 Methanospirillum sp. | reverse complement strand
CATCTGCGTTTTGTGATACTGGTGCAAGGAAATAACGTTTTTGAGATGTTTGGTCAGTTAGAACTCCTCTCCAGATGCGTGAAATCCTTGAGGATACCTGTACTGGTGTTGTTCCAGAGATGTCCTGATTATCCTCTCCTGTAATTATTAATTTGGTTATGCTGATTGTTGGAGTATTATTCCCTGTGGTGTTTGTGACTCCCAATGAAATCAATGGGAGTAATTTTGACACGCTACCATCTTGCGTTAAGAAGACTCCTCCAAGTTGATAGTAATATTGTTGTGGTACCCAGTAGTAATTCCGACCAGTGTACGTAAATTTACCCAGAGGGGTTGGCCCGGATGTTACTGGTCCCGATCCTACTGAATAATATGTTGATCTGATGGCTTGGTCAAGAAGCGTTGTGTTTATCGCGGTTGAAACATTAACTTCTCCGCTTACATTAATATCCCAATTTTGGGTTAAATTTGCTGTACCGGTATATTGTTGCAATATTGTTCCATTCGACCACTTTACAACCATTGGACCCAGTGTATCCAGTCCATATGCAGGGTCTTGGAAGTTGATCCAATATTCAGATGGCCTTGAGGCCGAACTATTGAGGGTGAAATTTTGAAAAACCGGGTATCTTGCATTTGTTGTTTGATTTAATTTAGTCAAACTCATTGTCAGGTCATACCGGTAATCAGCCTTCATTTGATAGGGGCTTTTTGCTGAACTAAATGGTGATGCATTTGCTTGAGAAACAGAAAATGCTGGGACCCGTAGTAGATCTATTGAAGCCGTCCAATTAGATGTTGTCTGGTATGTTCCAGTATTGGTTGAGTTAGGGTAGATATCACAGAGATGATAGGAAATTGATTGGTTAGATGAAAAATCATTTGGAGATTGTGGAATTTGGTTTGTTAATACAGAGTCCACAGGAACAGGTATCCGAATCATATTTACAATTTTTGATGGGTATAAGGATTGATAATTGAGTAATTGTCGATATAAATCAGGATTTGCATATATCTGGTTGGATAATTCTGAATTTGATGATGAAAGTGAAGTTCCAGAATCTGATGCCTCCTTAAATAGCCCCCTTATTGCAATCTGTATTGTCCCATCGCTCTGATCAGTACTGACATTCATCTCTCCATCAGAACCTATCGGTTGTGTTAACGGAAGAAAAACAAACTGACCCTCAGTTTTCTGCCCTAATGTTCCCATTTCGAAGTTCTGGGCCAATGATGTATTTACCTGACTATTAATCCACAACGAATCCATTGCCATCTTAAAATCAACAAATTGATTTTTGACATATGTCATATGTGCGATTTCCGCCTCTCTTCCGTGAGCCGGAACAACATAAGTTACATATAACGAAGCAACTACGACAAGAATTGCGATTATTAAGATAAACCCGATGACTTCAGATAGCCCGGACTCTCTCTGTGTACCCGCCATGACCAATGTTACCAATATCGACTACTCAAGATATATATCTTTCAAATAGCACTTGAATTATTTAGGCACGTCTATAACACTTGCATTTATGTAATCTTTCTACCCTATCAGGTGTCCCTCTGATATTAATCACGGATTCCTGCCATATTTAGCCGATTAAACCCCATTCTGATCTGCTCAACACCCCCCTCTAAAATCAGCCTATAATCTATGCTCAAATTACCGATATTCTTGATTTAATCGTTTTATCAGACCCCCTCTATCTGGTAACGCTTTTGGGTCGATGTTTCTATCAGACAACATGCTAAAACTCCTATAGTGTCCTTCTACAGCATCGCCAATTTTGAGATCAATCCTAGATATGATCGTTAGGGGCACACAACCTAGTGGTTCCTTATCCCTATCTGCGGGTTTAATATACTTATTATTTAAATCGGGGTCATTATACTTTGTATTTGCGGGGATTGGAATCTCTCTCACATCAACAACCATGATGGTGATACATTGGTAGACAGAACATTGCTCATTTGTGCATCTCTGGTAATAATCGCAGCCCTGTTATTTGCAGGAACCGGATTACTTCTTATGTACAAAGGAACTTCCGGTCACAACCCGGCAGATTCCTTCCCGAAGAACGACGAAAAGATGAAAGCCTCTGACCAGGGAAATAATGGCGATCAGATGCACAGATCCAATGGTCAGCCTGGTTCTGGAGAGTCTGGTTCATCATCAACGGAAAATGTTGGTGTTGAGCACGGCTCTAGGATGGCATGTCAGTGTCAGATGAAAATGATGAAACCTGATGGTGCAGGTCCTCACAGCGATGAAGATCAGGATTATAAGGTATCAGAAAATGACCCCGGCTATTTAAGATCGAATCAGGGGTGCCCCGGCATGATGAAACAGGGACAGGCAGACCATGAGATGGGTTCCCGTGATGATACCTGTCCGTGTATGAGGGGCTCTGGTATGGAACCTGGCCAAAATGATCGGTTCACAGGCCCACATAATGGTGGACACCAGGAAAAAATGTCGGAAAATTCTCCTGAATCAGGTAGAAAAATGTGTAATCAATGTCCGGGCCAGGAGAAGATGACTCAGGGACCATCAGGAGATCAGGCTTTCCCAGGTGAAAAACACAGCCAGGGATTTGATCGAAAGGATAAATCATCCTCCCATCAGCGGTTCCAGAGTTTAAACCAGCAGCCAGGCCGCTCTGATCAGACAAATCAGGAACAGGTTTACCTGGTTGTAGTCAAACAGGGATAGGT
>NZ_DATMYY010000129.1:0-2119 GCF_035560735.1 Methanospirillum sp. | reverse complement strand
GTATGTATGTATCGGTGTGAGAAAAAAGAGACTCAGGTTGACACGGTTAAATTAACAGTATAGGTCCCTGAATTATTGTATTGATGAGATGGATTTTGCTTTGTTGAACTAACACCATCACCAAAATTCCAGTTCCAGGATGACGGACTTCCTGTTGATGCATCATAAAACTGGATCGTAAGCGGAATCACACTCAAACCAGGGACACCATAAAATTTTGCCACCGGGAGAGATTTGATATGAATAACGCCTACGCCGTAGTGTTTCATTCCGGCATAATACCCTCCCCAGGTCATGGCATGGTCTGAATAATCCCACGTGTCATGTAAGATAACCTGATCAGTACCAGAATATCCGATACCAAGCATGGTATGCCCACTCACCTGAATAAGAACAGGGTAACCTGCATCAATCTCTGCTTTATATTGAGCATAGGTAAACCCATATGAATACCCAAGGGAATCGATATACTGATTATAATTAGTTAGGACGCTATAACCACGTGATTCGGCAAACAGCCTCATACCATGCATACCATCGCGACTATAGTAGTCGTAATCTTTGAAATCATATGTGGGTGAACCATCAGAATACCACCAGAAAGTGGTACTTCCGTCACTATTTCCGTATTTTTGGTTCATATTGGTACCCATGTAATCAGCGATACAATCCTGGGGTGTATGTTCTGCCCAGGAACCATAATATGGATCAGAACCGGAACCATATGCATAGTAATAATCATCCTTGTGACCTTTTGTTGCCCTCCCATCAAGCCCGTACTGAGATGCTGACAACGGGCACTGACCATTCCCTTCAGATGAGGAGCCCCAGACAGTGTTGGTTAATGGGAACACTCCACCGTTGGTCGGACCGGTATACATATTCGAAAATCCGGCTCTGTCATAGTACCCAAACAACATAGTGGCAGACGTTGCAGAACATCCATATGACCACTTTAATGCAGGGACTTGATTTGAGGGAAGAGTTTTTACAGAAATATCACTTTTATCTACGACGCTCGATGCCCCATTCCACCCATCTGGAGGCAGACCTGGCCCGATTATCCGCTCATCAACAAGACTGCCATTAATAACCTGGCGTGACTTCAGGGTTGTATCTGATGCAGATAAAAGACCTGAACTGAGAGTTGTGTTCACTGAACCTGACACATTTACCGTTGAATTATTTACAGACAGTGTTGTCAGACCCAGAACAGAATGAGAACCAATCTCTTTAAAAAAAGACGTCTCATACCCGTGCCCAATTGAAGATATCTCCGGGATATTTGAAAAGTCCCAAGAAAAGAGACAATTACCAGAGACAGGAAACGTGAGGGCATCAGTTGGGGCGATGAAACACACAGTACAATACATCACCAGTATCAATGAAGAATAACGTAGGTTCATATTTCTTCTCTTTCAGTGATTGATAACCAAAACCATAGCCCCTAATAAATTTGGGCAGGACAAATACGCTGTATAAGAATCAGCGTCATATCTGCATATAATAACTCTCACTTGTATTTGAGACGATGATGAGTCAGGTTCTTAAAGAAATCAGGCTTGAAGGAAGGATGAGTGAGAAGACACTTATCATCAGCACTCAATCGGAGAAACCCTGACACGCTGTTTGATCTAGTCAGGCTCTTGCCGTGCTGAAACACTATCAGCGATCCCATTGTCATACAGATGGAATGGTATTCTTGCTACTCAAGATTTTTTGCAGCCACAGGGCGGTTATATATTACTTTGAACAGCACATCCAAAAGCCTGAAATCAAATTAACCTGTACAGAGGCTGCCTTCACCGATGCTATCCGATCACATGGGACCGGAAATTTAGGATCTCTGATCTGCAGCATATCCCTCAACATATTCTGTGATCTTCAAGATGCTCCAGGAGTCATCAAGCAAAGGACATTATTATGAGGGAATTTTAATAAAATTCACAACAGTATCAGCCTGTGACAGGGCCCATGTCATTGATAAGAATGGGACAACATCAAACGATGATACTCCTGATCCTGGTGATGGTGAAAAGGAGCAGAATACTGAACAGAAGTATTTCGGAACTTCGGAAAGTTTCGGACGGATTACAGAAATTTCCGCATCAAATCCAGG
>NZ_DATMYY010000128.1:0-3505 GCF_035560735.1 Methanospirillum sp. | reverse complement strand
GATTCATACCATTGGGACCAGAATAGGAAGATCATTCCATGATTTTATCCGACGATAAACGGAGTTGTCAGGGTAGTTATTATATGGATCGAATAAAACTGGGATCACTTCCTTGGGAAATTGATCCGAAACCAAAAATTCAATCAGATCATCGATAAAAAAACTACACCCGGAGGATCGTATTCGATTATACTTCTCTTCCTTGGTCAATTCAAAAAAAATTCTTTCTTCTGCCACCATTATATCAGAGTGTCCGGTAATTCCTTCCTGAACAAGCCACTTCATTGCGGAATCATGGAGATCTGCACCACCGCCGGCATAAGGATTTTTTGAGCGATGACTAATGATGTATACAGGAATAGCCAGTTTACGACAGGATTGAATAAATCTAATTACCCCGGGAAAAGGTTGGGCACTCTGCATCCCCTCCCCATATATATATCCCTGAATATCAATCCACAGGTGTTCCTGCCCCCGGGATCTGATTATGTCCCGAATAATTGTCTTATTGGGTTGAGTGTTGACAGGAATCAAACCTCTTTGTACTGCTAGAGTATGGATAATCTGATCATATTGCACAATAGTATTATCCAGATCGATTCCAATGACTCGCACTTTTTATCTCTCCATATCGATAATTGGTCTGATAACACGACCAGTTGCAAGATCATCAAGGGCCTCATTGATCTGATTAAGGCTATAAATACGTGATATTAGGAAATCGGGATTAAATATCCCTGCATCAATTAAATGAATGATACGGGGGAAATCTCTATCTGGAACGATATCTCCACCCCAGGTCCCCCGGAGCTGCTTACCTTGGTTAAATTCATGAGGATCAACAGTAATACGATCTCCGAAGTGCGCATTTCCGATTATTGTAGCAACGCCCCCCTGATTCCGGACAGATGGTAATACCTGTTCCATTACAGAGGGCACTCCAGTCGCTTCGATACAAAAATCAAGTCCCTGAGGACATATCTTGAAAATTTCTGTGAGAGGAGCGCGGTCACCCGGATTAATGATATGGGTTGCTCCAAGTTCTTTGGCTGCGGCAAGTTTCCCTTCATTTGTATCGATAGCTACGATGGGAGTACATCCCGAAATTTTTGCAGCCTTTAGTGCACACAAACCTATACCGCCGCAGCCATAGATGCCCATACTCATGCCTGGTTTTGGCTGCGCTACGTTGACTACCGCTCCATATCCGGTAGGAATTGCACATCCGATGAGTGCTGCATAAAGAAGAGAAAAATTCTTGGGTATTGAAGTGACCCGATCCTCACTAATAAGAGCGTACTGAGAAAATGTGGTGATAGGGCCGGCATTCACCAGTTGATCTCCCCACTGATACTTACCAGGCCCACCATTCATACCACTTCCCCGAATCCAGGAGAGTATGACGTGATCTCCCAACTTTAGTTTTGTTATTCCTTCACCGACATCAACAACTACACCACTTCCTTCATGACCAAGACAATGGGGGAGAAATGTATCCTTACCCCTAACCCCCTGACATTCGCTCAGTTGAGTATGACATATTCCGCTGTATTTTATTTTTATGAGAACCTGCCCTTTTCTTACCAAAGGCATGTGTAGATCAACAATACGAAGGGGTGTTTTCGTTTCAACCAAAATCGCGGCTTTTGTTTTATTCATACTCTTGTAAATCCACAGACCTTATCTATCATTTGTTCTGCTGATAGCCCGAAAAACGTTCTGGCTTCCTGCTGATTATATGATGGAATGATGAATTCATCTCTGGTTCCGAGTCGAAGCATCTGGACACCAGAAATCTGGTTGTCTACTATCCATTCAGCTAACATCCCACCAAGCCCACCAATGGTGGAATGTTCTTCGATTGTGACAATTTCGGTAAACCGATGGCAGATCTGGTGCATCATCTCTTCGTCAAGTGGCTTAATTGTATGAAAATGGATCACTTCCGCACTAATTCCCCGTAACTCAAGAAGTTTTGATGCTTTTAGAACCTCTGAATTAATCACCCCGGTCGTAATCAAACAGACATCAGACCCGGTTCTGACCACCCTCGCCTTTCCAATGGTAAAATCTTTTGAAATGCACTCAATACAAGGTTCATTCTTCTTATTTATTCTGATATATACCGGATTGTTCACCTCTAATGATGCTTGAAGAGCGAGGACAACCTCAATTGGATCAGCTGGGCAAATTATGTTCATATGAGGGAGACACCGGAGTATTGCCAGGTCTTCACAAATATAATGGGTTGGGCCTAACTGGGAATAAGTGAGTCCACCCCCAAGCCCGATAATGATTACCGGCAGATTTTGGAAGCAGAGATCTATTCGAATCTGTTCATAACACCTGGTGACGTCAAATGCAGCAAATGTATAAACAATGGGCCGAAAACCAGATAGAGCAAGGCCCGCAGCCACACTAATCATATTTCCTTCAGCAACGCCACAATTGATAAACCGCTCTGGAAACTGCTCCTTGAAATCATCAAACATATGATTCCCTATATCCCCTGAAAGGATCATTATCCGGGGGTCAGATGCTGCCAGAACAGTCAGTTCCCGGGCAAAAGTATCTCTCATGAAATCCCCAGTTCTAATCCTGCTGTTGTTATATCATCTACAGAAGGCACCCGGTAATGCCAGTTATTATCATCTTCCATGAATGAGATTCCCTTACCCTTTACTGTATGTGCAATTATTGCAATTGGTTTCATTCCTTGAACGGGAAGACATTTGTACAGAGATATCAATGCAGGAATGTCATGACCATCGACCTCATAGACACACCACCCAAATGTTGCCAATTTTTCAGGTAGGGGATTCAATTCCATGATTTGATCTGTCCTATCGGTAGCCTGCCAGCCATTTGCATCAATTATTGTAATCAGATTACCACCGACATGTCTTGGTGCAAGGAGAAATGCTTCCCATACACTCCCTTCATTACACTCCCCATCACTCATAAGGACAACTACCCGGTAATTATCCTTATTTAATATGGAAGCTTTTGCTATTCCAAGACCGATTCCAAGACCGTGACCCAGTGAACCGGAAGATACCTCAATTCCAGGGATATTTCCTCTCACCGGATGTTCGGTCAGAAGGCTTCCACTCTTGTTAAATGTTGAAAGTAAATTCTTTGAGAAGAATGCTCGTTCTGCAAGAACGGTATAGAGGGAGAGGGAGGCATGACCTTTACTCAGAATAAACCGATCCCGATCCTCTGTGTCAGGTTTTTCTGGATCAATATGAAGAAATGAATAATACATCGAGATGATGATATCGAGACAGGAGAGACATGACCCGATATGCATTGCATCGGTCTCGTGTGCTATCCTGATCATCTCATACCTGAGTTTCCTTGAGATCTCTCTATAATCTATCATATTATGAAGCACTTAGTAGTTTGTCTCTAAAAGGCAAAAAGAAGATCAGATGAAATTTACATGAGGATGTGGGTTTTGGAGTGTTTCAAGATACCGATTAACTGCATCCAACCTGCACCC
>NZ_DATMYY010000127.1:0-3369 GCF_035560735.1 Methanospirillum sp. | reverse complement strand
GTATGGAACAATGGTACCTGACTCCATTTTGACAATCCTGTCACACATAAATTGAAGAACTTCTTCATCATGGGAAATAAAAAGATATGAGATATTTCTCTTCTCTTTAACTTGTTTGAGCAGATGCAGTATTTGTGCCTGCACTGACAGATCCAATGCTGATGTTGGTTCATCAAGAATGATGAGGTCAGGATTTACAAGGAGTATTCTGGCAAGAGCAAGCCGTTGAGCCTGTCCCCCTGAAATTTCATGAGGAAAACGTGAGAGAATCTCTTCATGTAACCCAATATCATCTAATACTGAAGTGATACCTCCATCAGGAAGTGTTACACCGGGAAGTTTGAGAACTTGTAAAAACGAGTTATTCAGGGTTTTTACCGGATTAAATGTACCTCCCGGATCCTGAAATAAAACCTGAATTTTTCTTCTGATTGAGTAATCACGCGACCACATGGTATATGTGAGAGATTTGTCCCTGTACTGAATTGAGCCACTGTCAGATTTATCAAGGCCTGATAAAATTCTCCCAAATGTGCTTTTCCCAGAACCTGACGGTCCGATGAGGCCAACAACTTCTCCTTGATGAATCGTGAGTGAACACTTAGATAATACCTTATGCCTGGTCCCCGAATACCCAGAAGAATAGGATTTCGTTATATCTTTTGCAGTTATCAACACAGATGACATCGTACCTCTCGTGCACCTGTCAGAGTTATTTCAGGGCATTGGTGAGTGCATACCTCTGTTGCACAATCACACCGGTTTGCAAACCGACAACCCGGAGGAAGAGACGAAAGAGGTGGTGCAGATCCTTCAATCGGTATAAATCCGTTCCTTGGAAGACTCTTTAGTAACCCTTTTGTGTAAGGATGGAGTGGAGAAGACAATACATCATTTGCAGGTCCTGCTTCGACGATCTGTCCTGCATACATCACAATTAGGTTATCTGCAATATGCTCTGCAAGTGGAATATCATGGGTGATAAGGAGAAGGGATTGATTTTGCTTTTTTATCTCCATGAGACAGGATTCAATATCTAATAACCGCTCTTTATCAAGTCCCTTTGTTGGTTCATCAGCGATGATGACTTCAGGCATAAGCCCTAGTACAACAGATGTAGCAGCTCTCTGATTCATTCCTCCTGAATTCTGGCACGGGTACTGCATCATTGCCTGATATGGTTCAGGAAAACCTACTCTTTTCAGAGTTTTAATGATGTGATCCCGCATGGGTCCTGAAACACGGATTTTATGAGACTTAAGTGGTTCTTTCATCTGTCTTTCTATTGTATAGATCGGGTTTAAGGATCGGTCAGGATTCTGATATATTATTCCGATTTTCTTTCCCCGTATTTCCTTTAATCCAGACTCTGAACATGTGATCAATTCCTGTGAATCAAATTGAATTGATCCAGTGATTTCTGTGCTATCTGGAAATAATCTTAAAATAGCATGTGCAGCAACAGATTTTCCACATCCAGATTCTCCAATTACTGCTATGCATTCTCCGGCATACAAAGAACATGAGAAATCATGAAGTGCTCTAATTGCCTCATTTTCATTCCTGAACGTCACAGATAGATTACTAATGTGTAATACCGGCTTGTTATGACTCATTCAAATGCACGTTCATGCTCTGGTTGTTCATGTATCATTCCTATTCTGACAAATGAGATGATTACAAGGCTTATGCAAAGAGCTGGAGGGATGACCCACCACCACATTTCTCTGACAAATCCGCCGTGAGTAAAGGCATCTGAAATAATTTTTCCCCAGCTTTCCATGGTGGGATCAGATAACCCAAGAAATGACAGCGATGCTTCTGATATCATTGCACCGGCCACAATGAGCATTCCTTTGGGAAGAATTATCGGATAAATTACCGGAATGATCTCCCGGAGCATTACATGATGAGGAGAAAATCCAAGACACCTTGCAGAAAGAACAAATCCTGATGAACTTAATTGAAGAGTTTTGGCCCTGACAAGCCGTGCTGTGCTTTCCCATGAAAAAAGACCCAGAATACAGATCAAAATCCAGATGTTTGGCCTGAAAAATGCTGCTATTACAATAATTACCGGAATTTTAGGTATTATTAATACAATATCGGTGATCCCCATCAGGATATCATCGACTCTGCCTTTTACGTACCCTGATATAACCCCTACCCATATTCCAATCAGCATTGAGAGTCCTCCTGCACAAAAACCGATAATTAATGAAATCCTGGTTCCATACACAAGCAGGGAAAAAACATCATGTCCTACATCATCTGTTCCAAGAAAGTGCTCTGAACTTGGAGATAGATATGGAACAAATCTCTTATCCGGGTTATATGGGGCGATATACTGGGGGATCATAGCAGCAATGATGAAGGCCAGTAAAATGAGTACAGAGAGAATGAGAGGTTTGCTTATATTCAGATTTTGGTGCTTGGTAGTCATTCTGATTTTAATCCTCCCGTGCTCTCGGGTCAACCATGAGGATGATGACATCAGCAATGATGTTGGCAATGATCACCAGAATGGAGATAATGAGAAATGAACTGGTCAGGACAGGGTAATCTCGAAGCTGAATTGCATCATAGATCAAACTTCCCATACCATTTAACGAGAAAACAATCTCAATAAAAAGGGCTCCTGATATAAGAAAACCAAAATCCAATGCAAAAAGAGTAATAAGAGGAATTACGGCATTTCTTCTCACATGTCTTTTAAGGATCTCGGTATCCGTTACTCCAAGGGCTTTGGCAAATTGAGGATAGAGCAGATTTTTTTCTGTGATGGTTGTTCCCCGCATGATGAGAAGGTTTCGTGATGCATAAAATAGGGTCAATACGATAACCGGCAATGCAATATGATGAGCAATACTGGTGATCGTAAAGGTATCATAGAGTCCTTTAAACGGGAACCATCCCAGATGGTAGACGAATACTACCAGAAAGAAGAGACCGAGCAGGTAAGGAGGAGTAGAGGATATTATCAGGGCTAATCCAGAACATATTTTTGCGAGTAATGTTTCAGATCTCCAACCAGAATATGCTCCGATTATGATTCCTAGTATGCTCCCCAGTATTACTGCTATCCCAACATAGAGCAGAGTCCACCCTACACGACTTATGAGAAGATCAAGGACCTGTGCATGCATATGATATGAATACCCTAAGTCTAGTCGGGAGAGATGTGAGCAATATGTAAAAAATTGTTCATATAACGGTTTATCGAGACCATAATTCGCATGTAATTCAGCGATAACTGACTGGGTCAATATTACATCTTCCCCAACCAGATTGATGACCGGATCACCGGGCATGAGTCTTGGAATTAAAAAGACTATCAGGAGTACTGCAATAAAAGAACAGATATATCGG
>NZ_DATMYY010000126.1:0-10379 GCF_035560735.1 Methanospirillum sp. | reverse complement strand
GACTGTCTGCCCCACCCCCCGGACTCAAATCCTGACATCGACCAGTACATCGATATCCAAAACGTGTTTGACCTCGTTGTTGATGATAGAGAGGCTTTTTCCATACCCCCCATAAGGGCAAAAAAGATTTCAGGACTCCATTCTGCAAACAAGGTGATCATCCTGATGACCAGGGACAGAATATCTAATTTTTCACGACACCTTGAGGGTTGTGCAGGATCTTCTCACTAAAAAAATTGTTATGCCACAATTTTAAAAAATGTGCCATAATTCTGTGCTTGGAAGTTCTATGACGGATAAACCTCCCCTCCCGACTGTCTTATCCAGTCTCCAAAGAAAGTTGCAGGAATATACATTGGCTGGTGTCGTATCCTTATCCGGAATTTCTTTTTTCTGACAATCGACGTATGCCGCCCATGCTCTTTCTGGTGACATGAATGACAGAGTACTCTGAGGTTGTGGAGTGTTGAATCACCACCTTCAGAAAGAGGAACTATGTGATGGACCGAAAGTTCTGCAGTATTGCCACAGATCTGGCACTGGTGTCCATCCCGCTCAAGGGCCTGACGCCGGATAAGATTCCAGAATGGCGGCCTGCTTCCCCTGACAGATGCAGGTTCAGTTTCCAGCCAGGTGAGAAACCGCCTTTCACAGATATCAGAACAGTACGTCTTCCGTGATCCGGTCATATTTCCACACCAGAGGCAGGGATGCCCGGCAGGACCAGAAATGGTGTCTGAATCCACCATAATTGATCATCGTTTTCAAAAATATATAGATTTTTCCTAAAGACAATATCTTCAGACTTTTTAGACTGACATAAAGTAGCATCACTCACATAAACCATATTTGAGTGAGAATTTTAACCACTATGCCCAGATGTGGCATAGCAAAAATATAGAGATGCTGATATTACCATAAATTCGGTAAGAAACAACCTTGTAGATATCAACATGAGTATCACCATGGACAGCAGTTCCACCCCGCTCTCCCCAATCATTTCAGAATTGAGTGGATTAGACAAATACGATATCCATAGCAATACCCAATCAGAGTTCTCAGAAGAAGAGATCAGACAACGATCAATCTCCCTTATTGCTAACCTTGTGAGAAGCAGGCTTAAAGCCAATAAAGCCTGGGATCTTCTCTCCCATGATTCCGACCTTGCAATTCATTGGGAGTGTGCAAACTACATAACAGTCGAGAAGCTTGGGATGAATGACCACGGAAGAGTGCATGCCATTGTTGCAACTGCATCTGCTCTTCAGATACTCGAATATCTCATTGCCGGAGGTATTGTTCCCGATATCATTAACTCAGGGATGGGTGATCTTGATGATGCCTTTTTGATAGTACTAACAGCTGCTTTATGTCACGATATAGGGAATGAGGTTCACAGAACTGATCATATTTCACACAGCCTCCTTATTGCAAGTCCCATCCTCGATCGAATTCTCCCACAGATTTATGAAGATCAGGAGAGAATGGCAAGAGTCAGGGCATTCATTCTGGGATCCATCTACACTCATCATGGAGATCCAAAACCCCTCACCATTGAAGCCGGAGCAGTCTGTATAGGAGATGCAACCGACATGACCACAGGGAGAGCGAGAACTGCCTATGATCAGGGGAGGGTTTCTATTCACACAATATCTGCGTTATCTATCGACACCGTGCAGATAGAACAGGGACAGGATATTCCAATAGTAATCACTATCCGGATGTCGAACTCTGCTGGCCTTTATCAGGTACAGGAAATTTTGGGACCAAAGATCGCAGCCGGCCCACTCACCCCATACATAGAAGTCAGAATTGAATGTAGCGGTGAAATCAATGGGTCGGAGAAGCAGATTTTGAGTGGAATGAAATTCATCCAAGGAACACTAATCAGGTAACGGTACTAAAATGCCTGAACCTTTCCCTGAAGACCTGAAACTCTTTTTATAAACTGGAAACATCCGTCATTTCAACAAAACCGAAATCAGTGTTGTTAAGCAATTAAAAAAAAAGAACATGGAAAGTTTTAATTCAGAGATTATACCCTGAATCCGGACTGGTAGGCGAAAGCCTTCTGTAAGGTCTTGATGCCACCGGTCACTTCAGTAGTGTCTTTCCAGCTGTTGGTTGCTGAGGTCTTGTTCCAGGTTGCAGATGCGCCACCATTAGCACCATTTAATGCATAGTTGGCGTCGCCACCATCACGGGCTTCCATGATGCTGCCTGCAAAGACGGTCTTTACGGTACCCTCTGCAAAGCCGCTGCCTGAGTTTGCATCAGGAGTGACTGCTATCTGGTAGTTCAGAGCTGCTGGAACGTCAGCGGTCGCTGCAACTCCACGGATCTGACCCTTGGTCGAGATCTGAGCACTGTTCACGTTGACAAGGCTGCTCTTGGCAGAAACGATGTTACAGAATGCTGGAAGGTTGTTGTTGTCTGCCTGTGAGAAGACACAACGGATGTTGCTGTCGCTACTTCCATAGTTACCTGCAACGGAGAGAGTGTACTCTTCCTCGCCGACAAGGTGTGCACCTTCAGTGCTGGCGTAGGTCAGAACCTTCTGCTGCTCAATGTTGTACAGGCCGCTTGCCTGGTTCTTTGAGCTGAAATCGAAGTTCTTGTTCTCTGCGAGCTTTCCACCATTAGTGAGTATGGAGTCACGGAATGTGACATCAGCGACAGACTGACCTGCCTTCAGAATTCCGGTTGGAATAGAGCCGGGGTTTGCAATTACCCAAGACATAGTGGTCTTGTCGTCGACTGCTCCAGTAACATCAATAACGGTATCAATTGAGAAAACCTGGTTTTCAGGGGTTGCATTGGGCAGACGGTCTGCTGCTGCAAAACCGGTTACTGCCACAAGGGCAACCACTGCTATAAGTGCTGCAATAGAGAATCTCATTCTAACTCCTACAATATTTGCCGATACTCTCAGCATCAACTTGTACTCATAGGCGGATACACGATAAATCGTTTCTTATAATGAACAACCGACATCATCGAAAGATTATATATAGATAAACATTGGTGACCAGCGTAGGATATTTCTATGAATTGAGGGTGCATATAGATGGTTTTCATCCGAAATAACCCGTTACCCCCATGTAACAATGAGGGGTAAGGATTCTCCCTAGAAGCCTCTCTTACATATGAAGGCTTTCCTTAAGTCTTTATTTCAACAGTAACTGATGCAGTGTCTTGTTCCAGGTTGAATATGAGTTTTTTGCAGAATACCGGATCCCACTGCCGTATAATTTTATGAATCTGCCTGAAAAGTCACTGCCGGGGTTTGCATCTGGAATGATTGTAATCAGATAGTTTAGGCTTGCTGGATCTTCAACAGTTCACGGTACTGCATTGAACTGTCCCTTGGAAGAAACATGAGCACCTTTTAACAAGGTTGCTTTTGCAGAATACCAGGAGTATTGAATAATTATCAGTGGAAGAGAAACAATCCATGTTGCCTGATGCGCTTGTATTGTTAATTGTGACGGGGAGGGTATATTCTTCCTCACCAATTAGGTGAACACCTTCGGGGTTCACATGGGAACCTCGTAACTCAATGTTGTAGAGGCCACTTCCCGGAATCAAGAAAAGTGAAATCTAACCTTGTTCTCATCATTCTTACCAGTAATCCTGAAAAAAAGAGGGAACTTAAAAGATCACTTGGTAAGGGTTACAAAACCTTCTTCAGTGACGAGTTTCTGTCCGTCTGGACTGTCAATGAATGCAATAAACTTTGTTGCATCTCCGGAAGGCTCTCCCTTGGTCAGGAGATAAAGAGGACGTGCAAGCGGATAGGTACCTGCTTTTACCGTTTCGATACTTGGAGTGACGGTTGTTCCGTTCACCGAGACGGGAACTGCATGAACACTGGAATCGATATATCCAAGTCCTACATATCCAATAGCATTCTCAGTCTGGGCGATGGTCTGCTGGACAGCACCATTCGAGTTCTTCTCAAGCTGGGTCTTGATATAATCTGCGTTCTTCATTACAGATGAGGTCATGAAGTCGCGTGAACCTGATGCACTATCACGGCCGACAACAACGATTGCAGCGTCACTTCCTCCGACATCTTTCCAGTTTGTGATGTTTCCATCATAGATCTTTTTGACCTGTTCAAGGGTCAGGGATGGAATCGGGTTTTTCGGATTTGTAATGAACGCCAGACCATCGATAGCAATCTGGTGAGTCTTCAGGTCAGGGTACTTTGTCTTCTCATCAGCGCTGAGGTCACGTGAAGCCATTCCAATCATGGTAGTTCCTTCACCTGCTGCCTTAACTCCTGCACCAGATCCTCCACCGGTTACCTGTACATCGATACCAGGGTGAGCAGCCATATATGATTCTGCAGCCTTTGCTGCTACAGGCAGGACAGTGGTCGATCCGGCAACCGTAAGAACTGATCCGCCTGATGTGGCTTTTGCAGTAGCCGGTGCCTGTGCGGCAGCGGTAGTGTTTGCAGTGGTGACTTTCTTTTCGGTCTGGCCTGAAGAGTTACCAGTGCAGCCTGCCATCAGGACAGAGCACAGAAGAAGGCCAATCAGAATACATCCTAACATAGCGGTTTTTGAATTCATCATACTCCAACACTCGTGGGGTTCATACCACTCTGACCGGAGTGCTCATGGGCTTTCCCGCTATACACCATAGAGAGAAAGGATGAAGATGTATTCATCTGATGCCTATAGAGATCTATTGAGATACATTCAGACGTTAAACCTGCTGATATCAGAATGAATACGACCTGCAAGACCCGTAACAGTCTCGATATGCAGAGATATTTCCTCAACTGAACGACAGGATTCATTACATGCCTGTGATGATGCATCAGCGTCTTTTGTTGTCTCCTTCATTAGATCACCAATTACCTGTGCACGTCTATCAAGGATCTGAATCATCTCTTCCTGCTCATCAGCAACCTGAACTACCTCTCTGCTCATAGTAGCGATGGTCCCTATCTCACAGGACATATTCTGAAACAGGTTTACCATCTCTCTTACGGCGATACTCCGTGTTTTTACTTCATTCCGTGCACCATCAACCCCGTCCCTCACCTCTTCAAACGCCTTATTCAGTGACTGGAGAGTATCTGATATTCCCACCAGTGCAGTCTTTGAATCAAGAGCCAGACGTTTAACTTCAGAAGCTACGACTGCAAATCCTTTGCCTGCGTTGCCAGCCTGGGCAGCTTCTATTGCGGCATTAACTGCGAGCAGGTTTGTCTGGCTTGTAATCTCGGTGACGAGCCCTATAATCTTGCGGATCCTACCCAGTTCCTCCTGGATCCTGACAGTTCTTGCAGCAATGAGTTCGGTTGCACCTGATATTGCATCCATACCGTCTCTGCTCTTTCCTGCAAGTTCAATCCCCCGGGAAGAAATTTCATCAGCCCTGGATGAGATATTTGCCACAGATTCAGATTTTGATGTCATCACCCGAAGGGAGTGCATTGCAGCATCAGTCCCTTTTATCATCTGCTGAACTTCAGTTCCAACCTGACCGGCTCGTTCTGAAACGGAATACGCATAAGCAGCAAGCGTCTCTGCCTGACCTGCCACCGAAGCTATCCCTTCCCTCATGAGATCAGCCTCATTGTTCATGGTGGTGGATGTACTCTTAAGATCCAGAATGCTTTCAGATATCCTGACCCCTATGTTGTCAAGAGACGACCTGATAGTGACGAAATCACCAGTTACCTCAAGCTTTCTCCCCATCCTGTTCGTGAAATCTCCGGCAGCATATCCGCTGCACACACGGTCAATCTCACTGACCACACCCTGACAGTAGATGCCTATTGCATCAAGAGACTCCTTCAGGCTCTCAAAATCTCCAGGATAGGAGATCTTCTCATCCATTCGTGCTTCAAACCTGCAAAGGGCATACTCACCACTCACCCTCCTGACCTCTTCAAGCGGGGCATGAATAAGTCCGATCATCCGGTTCATCCCGGTTACCAGTGCCTGATAGTATCCTGACAGACCAGAGAGATCACCACGTGTCGAGAGATCACCCTGCATCACTGACATTGTGAGCGATTCCACTGTTGCAATCATCATTTGAAGTGAACTCAGTGCATCGTCCAGATCCCTGATCATCCCTTCAAACGGACCAGAAGGAATATCTCCAACTGACACCGGAATCCAGCCGGTTTTCAACTGTTCGATGGTTGTCGCTAGTACTTTGTATTGGGCCTCCACCGAGTCGAGCATCTGATTCATATCCAATACCAGGTCTGAAACCTGTTCATCCCCCTGAAATTGACCAGGATCAAGACGGGCAGACAGATCACCGGATGTAAACTGCTTACAGAGATTGGATATCTCATGATGCAATGATTCTCCTGACTGTTCTGGAGCACGTTCCTCCTCCCTGGACTGAATGAGTGCCTCATTAAAAACTGCACCAATATCTGCAAACAATCCCCTGTACTCATTTAGGTTAAGAGGGGTGTAAGAAACGGCCGGTTTAGAACACGAACCGCCGGGATGAATACCGAGATCATGGCGAAAAGACTCTATCATAAGTAAAGCCATCCGCGTCCGTGTGCCCATTATGGCATCATCAGGAATTGCAGGGTCAGAGGAGAGAATAACATCCTGAAGGAGAGCCCGTTCAGATATAAGACCCTGTACCTGTGACAATAGATCACTGAGATTCTGGTGACCACCGCACATCTGATGCCCGCCTGAAATATCAGTGCAAAGCTGCCTGACCGTCTGGCAGCATTTTTGCAGATCAGAGGCACCAGGATCCATGGTACTGTCAATTAACGAACACAATTCTAAAAGTCCGTCAGGAATGGAAGATATCCCGGAAGGAAGAGGAGTTATCAGGAGGTAGAAAACAGGGCGTTTGAGAAGAGGAATCATCCTTCTTTCAGCCTGCACAAGGAAAGAACGTGGCCCTGATACCAGAAAGGACACTGGTTCATCCCCTTCCCTGACAGCAAGAATCTTCTCCAGAATCTGATCACCAGGGATTTCTGTTGCTTGAAAATGAGAAAGGGTTTGTAGCTTTATTCCACGAGAGGTAGTTGGATCTACTTCAAGATATGATACAGCCAGAGGGGATATTGAGAGGATGGTTCCGTCAGATTCAATCAGTATTTCTGCATGTTCTGTCCAGGAACGTCTGATTCTATCATATGAAGGGAGATCGTCATCTTCTCTTATCTCGGCCAGGATAAGCAGCAGATAGATGAGTGACCCTTTTTCATCCATCACAGGCAGGGCAGTGGTTTGATATAAATCAGACCTGGATGGGAACCTAAACTCAACAATACCGCTTGCGGGTTTTCTCATCAGAGCAGCATCCCAGACAGATTCACCTGACAGAAGTGACATCGGGATGTCCCTAAGATGACTGCCACTCAAGGATCTAGACGCATACCCTGATGAGATATAGAATGCGTCATTTGCACCAAGGATGGTCAGCATACCGTCGCAGACAAGAATCGGAGACGGAAAGACCCTGACTTCTTCACTCCAGTCGGTATGATTCTCTGACGATGAAGTGAGAAGACGGATCAGCGATTCGAGATCGCCAGGTCTTGATGAACTTGCATTATTTGCGTTCATCCCTCGCTCACCGGCAGGGAGATCCTTCCGGATACATCAGGTCCGTTCCTGACGCGGTACCCTTTCTTCGGGATATGGATCTCAAATCTTGCACCTTTCAGGTTTTGCCCGGTCTCTGTAATACCCATCCCGGTGATTCCCAGAATTTCCCTTGTATAATAGAGCCCAAGACCAGTGTTGCTCCCGAACCCGCGTTCAAAGATCTTCTCCTTGAGATCATCTGGCACCCCGACTCCATCGTCCTCAACGACCAGAACACCGCCATTAATCTCCTCCATGAAACTGATCCTAACAGTAGTGACCCGTTTCCCATGCATGATTGCGTTTTCTATCAGATTGCTGATGATTTTGCCAAACATTACATCAGTATAGACCTCAACCATTCCGGTAGAGTGTAGAATCGCAAGATCGCCAAACTCGTGTGAGCAGGTGATCCCTTCTATTATAGCACCAACAGAGAGCCATCTCGGTCTCTGAATTCCTATCTTCTGATACACATCAGAGAAGACCAGATGCTCATGAATGCTGTTTATACTTGAGCCAATCGCAGCAACATACGGCCTAATCTCGGGGGTAGCCTCTGCACACTCAAGCAGGAGTTCATACGAGTTCATCTGGATGGTAAGTTGGTTCCTGATGTCATGTCTGGTGATGCTATTAATAATGTGCAATTTCCTGCTTGTCCCCATTAATGCTTCCATCGCAGTCTGCTCTTCTTCAAGAGCATAGTGATGGATAGCATACGCAATCTCACTACACAACTCAGAAAACATGGCCTGCTCATCAGGGTCGGATGCGTAATCACCCGAAAGGGTGACAGAAAGTACTCCATAGACTTCACCGGCATGCTCAAGCCGCATTGTCAGGGCATATTGCCCCTGATGGTCAGGATAGAGCGGGCAATCAATGCAGGTCTGATTAGGCTCACAGATCACCGGTTCAAGACTCTGCACAATGGCACGGCGGGTACAGGAAGTTCGATTACCTGCCTTGAGATAGGTGATGAGATCATCGATCCGATTTTCAAGGCCTGCATGATACACTGACCTGACACCTCCATCCCGGTTAAAAATGACAACCCGGACGTTCTGATACCCACGGCCTGAAGAGATGATCCTGCATACATTCTGAAGTTTTCTCTCGATCTCCTCATCGCCATGCAAGGTCCCTGATACTTCACGGAGTGCCTGAAATATCTGGTATAGGTGGTGGATCTTCTGCTTTGTTCTGTACTGTCCGGCGGCATGAAGAACTTTTTTTGCAAGTTCTGCAAACTGAGAGCCGGGATCCCCGCCTTTCTGAAGATAGAACGTGGCACCGTTGTTAAAAGCCCTGATGACGACCTCTTCACGACCTCTTCCGGTAAAAAGGATGAAGGGAAGATCATACCCACAGTCTCTGATCTCTTTGAGAAACTCGATCCCATCCATGACAGGCATCTCGTAGTCTGATACAACCGCATCATACCTGAAAGAGGAAAGCTTTTTTATGGCTTCCTGTGGGCTTGTAGTGGTATCAACAGAGATTTTCCCGGTTTTTTCAAGATACATCCTGGTGATCTCCAGAATGATCGGCTCATCATCAAGATGCAGGATATGGGTATGACCGGGCTCCCGAAAGGTTCTCATATTCCTACTCTTTTTATTTTGTCTGCAAGATCCTGTGCCTGGTCCTGCTCGATGAACATGGCCGATGCGATGCCCACCCACTTTGAGAGGTCGGCACAATGTGACGGTTCAAGATCCTTAAACGTAAGTCCGCTCATGTGAAATTTGGTCTGACGTTCAAGGAGGGTGATCGCTGCCGGTCCGAGATACTCGGTCGCGATCGCAAGGACGGTGTCTGAAGTCGTGGTCATAATGCTCCACCAGGTATGATCACTCCTGATAATCCTGATGCATGAGAATCTTCAGACTGGTGACCATTCGCTTGAACGAGGAGGCTAACTCACCGATCTCATCGTTGCGTGATATTGAGATCGTTACATCTGTCTCTCCCCTGCTTATCCGGTTTGCAGAATCGATAAGGATGTGAATATCCCTGATCATTGTCCGCGAAAAAACCGCGATAATCAGACCGGCACAGATAATTCCAAGGACCAGAATGATATAGATCGTCTGTCCGACAAAGTTCATTCTGCCCTGAACCACTCCTGCATCCATATCAACGCCGACAATCCCGATAACCTGACCTTTTGCATCTTTTATCGGGGCATATGCTGCAAGAACGGTTCCCCAGGGCCGATTTACAAACTCAGGTTCAACCTGTCTTTCAGAGAAAGCATCTTTCATCGCCCCTGTTGGTGTAGATTCCACATAGCCAATCCTGAAATTTCGTTTTCCTGTGTTGTATCCGGAGTCTACAACATATTCTATGCCTGAACTGCCATTACGCAGAGTATATATCTTGACAATATCAGGATCTGATTTTGCCATTTTTGCGAGTTGTTCTGCATTCATAATGTACAGAACTTCAGATTCCATACCTGGCTGCAACTTGGCAATCTCATTACCATTCAGATCCGCAGCTGTTATTGAAGCGAGCGCCAGCAGTTCCTGCTGGGTTGACTCCTGAATTTTTCCTGAAGATGCTCCATAGGTGAAGAGGAAGGTAAGCCCTGATATAACCAGAACGAGGATAACAAAACCAGCGGTGAGTTTTGTCATGATTGAATTGATCATGGACGTCATGCTGATCCTCCCATGCACCCAGGCTGCAGAGGGGCATTTTTTGTGAGAGGATGCTTCTGGTATTTCATGAAGGGATGATGAGAATGCTGGATCAATAATAATTCTGAAT
>NZ_DATMYY010000125.1:0-10554 GCF_035560735.1 Methanospirillum sp. | reverse complement strand
CTCAAAGAGTTCAAAGGTTTACCTTGAAAACGAGTCAAACAGAGAAGCCAAGAACATCAACGCAAAGGATGTAACCTGTAACTCAACTTCAACTCTTACCGGTTCATTTGATATTCCATCCGGTACCGATACCGGCTCCTGGATTGTAAATGTCAAGGACAATGGTCAGACCAGCGCATCTAAAGTCAAGTTTACTATTTCCAAGTAAAAAGAAGTAATCTTTACTTCTTTTTCTCCTGATAGAGTTACAGGTGCCTCAATATCTCATTAGATAAATACCTGCATGAAATATCTGGTATGCAGATCTTTAGAGATCAGAGATTTATCCTCAACCTTTCAATAGTCGGCTTTTTTGCAATCTTCTCAACAACAATCTCTAAGAATCCTGTTCTTCCACTCTACGCCTCATCATTAGGTGCAAACGAAGCACTCATCGGATTGATTTCCGCGGTCTCACCTTTTGCCGGTATCCTCCTGAGTTTTCCTGTAGGAGTTCTCTCTGATCATCTTGGAAAGAAGCGGCTCCTTCTGCTTGCAGGAGGTGTGTTCCTTACTGCTCCTCTTCTCTACCTTCTGGTAACTGATCCCATTCTATTGATTCCTGTAAGGTTTTTTCATGGCATGGCAACAGCCATCCTCGGGCCTGTTGTCTCTGCTCTCATTGCAGAACGGTTTTCAGCAGCAAAAGGTGAACGAATTGGTCAGTATTCATCAGCTACGCTCTATGGCCGCACCCTTGCCCCTCTTGTTGGCGGAGCACTGATCTCATTCTTTGTTATCGTGCCTGGCGTTTTCAGGTACCAGAGTGTGTACCTTGCTGCTTTCATTTCTGGTCTTCTGGTTTTCCTTCTTCTTCTCAAAATCCCTGATGAAACAAAGGGTACCCTTCATACGATCACCCCTGCAATGTTCAAAGAGAGCCTGGTGGCTTTCAGGGCTGATCGCAGGCTGCTTGCAACTGCCATGGTTGACATGGGGACCTTCTTTGTATTTGGGGTGTTTGAGACTTTTTTCCCGGTATACCTCATCGGAATTGGTGTTGAGGCTTATCTGATCGGAATTATTTTTGCCGTTCAGGTACTCTCGATTGCCATCACCAAACCCTTCTTTGGCAGAATTGCAGATCAGAAGGACCCCAGGTACCAGATCGGTGCCGGTGTATTTCTGCTTGGGATTTCTGTCTCGCTCATTGCAGTTTCATCATCTCTGGTTCTGATGATCGTCATCAGCCTTGTTTCTGGTATCGGTATATCGCTTTCAACGGTGGCAACAACAAAGTACGTAGCAGATCTTGCAAAAAAAGAGCAGATCGGGGCGTCAATGGGTGCCCTCTCTTCAGTTATGGATATTGGTCATTCAGCAGGTCCGCTGGTTGCAGGCCTTCTTATAACCATCTTTGGATTCGGGGCAGGATTTTTCTCCTGTCTCCTGATCAGCATGGTGATCATCATATACTTCAGGTTTGCAACCCGGCTGGTACACTGAACTGTGGTCAACCAGAATTATCAGGCCCTGCTGGTTTCTGAAATTCGATCCTGATATCCTCTTTTCCAGGTTCCATCACGCTTTTGACAATACCTCCGGCATAGGTTATCTCTCTGATGGTTGAACCAGGGAGCGGGAGTTCTGATGCAAGGTCTGGTCCCACCGGGGTCAGGATCATCTGAATCGCGTTTTTTTCACCAATTAGTAAAATATCCAAAGATTTCGCATTGATACATTCGAGATATTCGATGAGGGCGATACATGAGTCATAAAGCCGCTGTCTGTCTGCAAGGATTGTAATTGAATCTTCACCGGCTCCGCAGTTTTCAGTGGAAATGTGATAGGGAAGACGATGGGCATAGGGATGGTGAGCAATTCTTTTTACCATTGCCTGGCGGTATGCCTGTTCATCGTCAGCAAGTGTAATGAGTTCCTCATCACTCACCCCTGACTGATCCCCTGCAAAGACCTCGTGAATCAGGGATATCAGCACGACAGGTTCGTCTTTACCATCTGGGATGACGCCCTGAATAGTTGAGAGAAAATCTGAAAGAATTCTTCTGGCCCGCCTGAGCAGGGACCTGTCAATAACCGATTCAAGTGATTCGGCTGGAAATGCCTTTTCTATCTGTTCAAAAACCTGCAGGGCTTTGTGGACTACCTCGGGTTTTATCTTTTTTCCTGCCTTGAATTCCTCATAAAACCGGTTGAAATCCAGAAGAAATTGATCCACCTGTTCATCGCTGAATAGGACACAGATATCTGCAGCCTCCTGTTCCATCTCCATATTTTCAAGACGAAAGCATAGTGACATCATGCGGCCTGCAATGATCGGAAAGAGCCGGTGAGCTTCATCGATAAGATCAAGCCCATGCCAGAGTGAGAGGTTCAGCCTTTTAACATTGTACTCTGAAAGGTCTGGCATCTCACTGATCTCGATTTCCATCCGGCTGACCATCGCCATAACACCTGAATAATCAAACGTTCTCCCATGGCCTGGGCAGCAGATTGTGTCTTCAGTCAGAAGATGGTCCCTGATATTGTAGATTGAATCAAGCAGGTCACTTTTATTCCAGCCAGCCCTTCCTGCAATTCCCGGATTGGTAGCAAACGGGATATCACCGACATGAAGCAGCGTCCCTATACTTATCGACATACTCTCCCGGCTGTGACCAGGCGTGTGCCAGAAGTCTATATGATCACCATCTTCGAGCATCATTGACTGGCCGTACAGTGTCCGGCCGTTCGTAGAGATCTGGTGTGAATTGAGGATAATTTCTTTAAATCCTTCAATGTTTACAACCCTTTTTATCTCTGCTGCCTTGTCTTCAGGAGTCAGAAGGTGCAGGGCCACATGTACTGGTGACTGGGGCAGCCCAACGATGTCTGATCCTGTCCAGTGTGCGTCACCAGCCTCAAGTTGCTCTGCCCCCCAGTGCTCTGCTGCAATGATGGTCCTGCCGATTCTGCGCAGCTGGCGATCAACAAGCCCGAAGTACATATGATCCACATGGATATGCCCTGCAATTAGAATGATCCGGTGATTTTGGCTTGTAACCTCTGCTGAAAGTACCTGTCTAACTTTCTCCATCTGATCTGATATTGCTCCCGGATCGATGACCAGCAGATTTCTGCCACTTCTGATAATATAGGTATTAGAACCGGTAATCGAGGGTTTCCTGATAAACGGGTAAACCCATGCACTCCGTGTCCCAGGTATCTGCTGCCATACCTCATTCTCGAGTTGCACCACGCGGTTATTCTCCTCTGGCATTCTCTGGTACTAGTTTTCGTGTGACTACCATAAAACTCATTTATCATGGGAAGGATGATCCTTCATTGAGCCTTCTGCCAAATAGTGAAATAGCTATCGCACCTTCATTCTTATTACGTATGAGTGAACTGCTCGATGTCACAACCCGGAACATTGAGGGTATAACCGTTGTTGATGTATCCGGAAGAATGGATGCAGCCACATCTCGGGATGTGGAAACTGTATTGAACTCCCTGATTGATGGGGGTTCCCGGAAACTCGTCTTTAACGGGCAGCATCTCTCCTATATCAGCAGTTCCGGTCTGAGAGTTATTCTCGCCACATTGAAACGTCTCCGGCAGGATGGAGGGGAGATGATTTTAGCCTCGCTCCAGGCCGCTCCTCTGGAGGTAATTAAGATGACCGGGTTTGACCGGATTTTTACCATCTGTGAGACTCCTGAACAGGCGATCAGCCGTATAACCAGTTGATGCCAGATGTGTCTGGGCATTCTCTGGTTAATCATCAGGTGATATCGTGATCTGCGAATCTGAAGGGATTGTTGTTCCAGCAACGATTGATGCTATTGAAGAAGTGGCTCAGTACCTTGAGGAATGTCTTGAACAGGCGGATGTTCCCCTTATGGAGATGACGCGGATTCAACTTGCAGTTGAGGAGGCTGTCACAAATGTTGTTACTCACGGATATGAAAGTCCGGGGGGTAATGTCTCGGTCAGGTGTGTTTCATCCCCTGAACTTGTGACGATCACGATAACAGATACCGGACCTGCTTTTGATCCAACGAAAATACCTCCCGCTGATGTGACTGCTGATCTGGATCACAGAAATATCGGGGGGCTTGGGGTTCACCTAATCAGATCAGTGATGGATGAAATTACGTATAACCGCGAGATGGATGCGAACCAACTGACGCTGGTTAAACATATTTCCACAGCCTGAAAGGGCATTTTATTCTATCTTC
The DNA here is from genome assembly GCF_035560735.1 of Methanospirillum sp. Classification (GTDB taxonomy): domain Archaea; phylum Halobacteriota; class Methanomicrobia; order Methanomicrobiales; family Methanospirillaceae; genus Methanospirillum. The sequence continues at coordinate 6,334 of NZ_DATMYY010000125.1, read as the reverse complement.
TTTCTCTTCTGACTCTGCGCTCAGATGGCTTTTCTGCTCCATCTGATGATTTTGCTTTGGAGCTCCAGGTTCTGAGCGGTGTCCGCTCCTCAGTGGATGGTTTCATCTTTCCTATCTGACCGGTTGATGCCCGTCGGTCGCGTCTCTCTATTCCTGTCCCCTCTCTCCGCTCCCTGCGTTCGGGCAGGTGTTCTATCTCTGATACCCGGGGAAGAGGAATGCCCATCTCTTTTGCGAGTTCACGCATCTTTGGTGGTGGCGATTTCCAGCGCCACATCCCGTACCGGTTATACGCGATAGGGAGCCCGTGCTCCAGAGCCCATTTGTCAAGGAATTCATCCCACCGGGTAGAGAGTTCGGGATGTGTTTCACGCAATATCTCGTACTCTGCCTCCAGCATGGCAGGACAGAGCCAGCACCCAATCCGCTCGATTCCCATATCATAGAGCGGGTTGTAGGGTATGTTTCTCCATTTCAGGTACAGAAAGACCTCAAATGCCCTCCAGGATCGTATCGGTGAACAGTTTGTCTGGTTTGGGTTGTGCGGATTATTACTGAGCAGATCAAGTTCTGCCCTGTTGAATGATTCGTACCACCTGTTGCCCTGTACAGTCAGGACCGGGCCGAGGGTATCCATCCATCGCCTGACTGGTGCCATTTTCACAACCTTGCAGCACCATCTGTTGTCTTTTCCCGGTGGTCCAATCTTCTCAACACCGGTCCAGAAGTCTCCTCCATCCAGTTTTATCTGAACCTGCTGCTGGTCGATGAATGCATAGGTCTCTGGGAATTCAAGATGAGTATCAACAAAGTATGCCTCCTCTACACCTGCTTTTCTGGCCAGGGCGAGGGCTACCGTACTGTCCTTTCCGCCAGAGAAAGAAACGTTGACATGCTTGAAGTTCTTCATCTCCGCCTTGATCGATCGGACAGCAGAGCGTTCAAGATCCTTGAGCCTGTCATAGTTACGCCTGATAACCTCCCCCCAGTTTGAATCAGTCACCTCACAGGGATCCACTTTGACGAGCTCCTTGATCCTGACTGAACCGTCAGTAAGAATGCCGGTACCGTACCTGTTCCCGTACCTGACGATAACTGATCCATCAGGCTCGGTAGTATTGACACTGACTTTCTTTCCTCCGATACGCCGGGATTTTCCGTCTTCATCGTCTCCGCTTCCCGGTGGGATCTCGATGATCCCCTTCTCTGCAAACGGAACGATGAAGGGCAATGCTTCAGGAAGAAGGGTGAGTTCGTGCCTGCGAGTTGCAGGATTAAAGGCTATCCAGCCGAAACGTCCGCCATTTGCGATAAGCATTTCATATCGATCCAGCCCTCCGGTTTTATTGAGGAGGATAACGTTTGGGACTGGGATCTGGCCGAATCGTTCACGAAGGAGCCGGGTGATCAGTTCCTGATCTGCATGTAAAGCTGGTCGAAGATCATATGGTTTATTGAGTGGTATGGCCTCGCCTGATGCGCCACATCCACAGGTTCTCCCGATAAGGGGAACATTGCAGGTTTTGCACCAGTATAATGTATTTTTTACAGCCGGCTCCTGTTGCACAGATATATATGCTGCCCGAAAGGTGATAATAGTCGAGGATACCTACCTAGCCCCTTAAACCCTGATAATTATTCAAGAGTATCTGGATACCAAAACCAAGGTTTTTCTATATGACCAGTTGCCAAAAAATTTTAGCGCCCTCTCAAACAGTCTCTTCATGTATCTCTTGATCTTTCACAGGTGAAAACCGGTTAGGATCAGTATTCACATCAATGATGACCGGTTTGTTGAGCTGCATTGCCCATCTGACTGCCCTTCCCAGGTCATCAGGCTCGAACACATGCTTTCCTTCTCCGCCACATGCCTTGGCATACATGGCAAAGTCAGGGTTTTTCAGATCTGTTGCAAAATTTTCATAGTTCTCGACTTTTTGTTCGACCCTGATCATCCCAAGCTGATGGTTATTTAGGACGATGACAACCATTGGCAGGTTATACTTTACAGCGGTTACGAAATCTGCCATCGCCATTGCGAATCCTCCATCACCGGTGATGCAGAAGACCTGGCTTTCAGGATATGCCAGTTTGGCTGCAATGGCTCCGGGAAGACCAAACCCCATGGTTGCAAGGTATCCTGACATTGCAATCCGCTGTTTCTTCATCTTGAAATTCCTGCCAAACCACCAGGCATTCTCCCCGATATCAATCGAGATAAGGGCATCGTCTGGAATAACCTCTGAAAGTACTTTCATGATGTAGGGTGGCCGGATAGGTTTCGCATTCGGGTCTGCCTCTTTCTCCAGTTGTGCATCCCAGGATTCTACAATCTCCTTAACCCTTCGCGGTGAGTTTGGTCTGCCACGCTGCCTGACTATCGGGATAAGTCGCGAAAGCACTTCACCGACATCACCGTAGACCGGTAGTGTCTTATCACCCTTTCCAAGCATGAGCGGTTCCCTATCTACCTGCAGTATCTGTACCTGTTCAGGAACCATGGTCTTCTTTGAGAATCCTACGCCGAGAGTAATGAGCAGGTCTGTCTGTTCTACCAGTTCACGGGCCTGTGGAGAGCCGACCGACCCAAGTATACCAACGTACTGTGGGTGTCCGTCAGGCAGGATACCTTTTGCCCTGAAGGTTGAGAGAACCGGGGCATCAATTGCTTTTGAGAATGAAGAGAGGATATCGGCGTAGAAGAATGCCCCCCATCCGGCCAGGATCACCGGGTTTTCTGCCATATCGAGCATTGCTGCAGCCCGTGAGAGCGTGTCTGAGTCAGGTACAACTTTCAGGGATGGAATAGATCCCTGCAATGAGTAGTTCTTTCCATCAAGTTGCTGCTTTTGAACATCATTTGGGACAGATATCTGCGCGACTCCTGACCTGACGATGGCGTGCTGGAGAGCGAGGGTCAGGATCTTTTGTGTCATCTTCCGGTCATAGATGGTGTTGTTGTATACAGTAATCGGCCTGAAAAAAGCATCCTGATCGATCTCCTGAAATCCCCCTGGTCCTGCATATTGCATGGATACCTGCCCGTTCAAAGAGAGAACCGGAGTCTTGTCCTCTTTGGCATCGTACAGCCCGGTTGCAAGATTCGTGGCACCTGGTCCTGCAATGGTTACACAGACTGCTATCTTTCCGGTGAACTTGTGATATGCTGAAGCTGCAAGTGCCGCGTTCTCTTCGTGGCGAAATAGTGTAAACCTGGCATCTTTGTTCTTCCTGATAGCCTCGATGATGCCGAGTGAACTGGTTCCCGGAACTCCGAAGAACTCGCAGATTCCAAAGGATGTTAACTGATTTATCAGCACATCTGAAACCGTAGTCCCTTTGTCACGTTTTGTTTCTTTTACCTTCTCTTCCTCAATCCGGGCAAAAGAACTCTTTCCTGCATTGCATATCGGGCATTTCCAGTCTTGTGGAAGATCCTCAAACCGTGTTCCTGGGGCTGTGTGGGACTGCTCTTCGCCTGCTTCTTCGCGGTATATATATGAACAGATAGCACAGCGCCATGAGTGGTATACTTCTTTCTTTCGCGCCCGTGCAACAGGTTTCAAAGGGTCAGGAAGATTTTGAGGCATTGTTATACAATTGATGCGATCTTTCATCTCAAAAAGAGATCGACGAGGCAGTAGACCTGTTTTGGATCCCGCCTGCTGGATACTCTGAAGTGTTATTAGGTAAAAATGAGAATCATGGCAGTCGATCCTTCAGGTGTCTTCTTCAAGGATAGAGTAGTCTGCTCTGAATGCAAAAGGACGCTTATAGGGGAGGTCCTGATTGCAATTGGTGACAAGACTCTGTGTCCTGAGTGTTTTCAAAAAATAAATGGTGGTGGCAAAGGGTAAGGGATTTCCCTGCTATGAAAGTCTGACCCGCTGCGCCATCTCCATACCGCAGATGACCAGCAGGGTCTCACCAAACTGCTTGTTCATTTCTGGATCTCCGGTGTCTATGTACAGAACCGGAGTATGGTGCAATTTAGCAGGAGTAGCAACCACGATCAATGCATCCGTACCTGTTTTTTCAAGAACTCTCCTGCTAATCTGTTGATTCCCCCGCCCTAAAACAAAACCCTGTGCCCCGATAGGACTCAGAATAATTCTGATATTCTCATACTGATCGAGAAGCCTGAGGATCGCCTCTTCGTTGAGATCCTGTGCCACAAGGGTTCCCTGATAAACGGCATCAACACCAAGCAGGGTTGAATTGAGACCGAGTCTGTTTGCAATGGCCCCGGTTGTTGAACCTGCACCAAGGAGATAGAGTGTATCAGGTCGCATGATGCCTGTAATAAACCTGGCAATATCATCCTGCATCCGGGTTTCATCGCCAAATGAGACCTCTTTGCAGGACTGGCATAAACCTGAAATATATGGCATGGTAGCTATTCCGAACAGACGGGTGGTGAGGATACCTGCACGGTACTGCTCCTCGTCTACATCCATTACCTCGGCTTCAGTCAGACTTGCCTCATCGAGTTCATTGAGTACCTCTGATCCTGCTTCCGGAGTTGTGGAAAAGACACCTGAGTAAATCTTTACTCCTGCCGGGATGCCAAGAATCGGAATATCTTTCCCTGTCACTGAAAATACATCCCGTGCCGTCCCGTCACCGCCACAGAAGACAATCAATCTGACACCTTCTCTGACCATGAGTTCGCACGCTGCTCTTGTATCTTCTGCCGCAGTTTCCGAAGATGATGGAGTAAATACAACCTGAAACGAGGAAATTCCTGCGTCCCGAAGCTCAATCTCTCCCATGTTTCCAGCAGCAGTCAGAAAAAAGAATCCCCGTGGGTTAAGTCCAGAGAGGAACCTGACAGCCCGAGAGGGGGAGAGCGGTTCTGCCCCGAGAGAACGTGCTGCCTCTACACATCCGTCTGTCCCTTTCAGTCCGACTGCCCCCCCCATCCCGGCATATGGGTTTACTACAAACCCGATTCTGTTCATGCAACGTGTGGAAGTTTCTTGAGCGATTCGGCTATAAGTTCTGCCGGGTATTCGTAATCCGGGAGTGTTCCCGCAAAGTATGCCTCATAACTGGAGAGATCAAAGTGACCGTGTCCGGTGTTGTTGAAGAGGATCGTCTTTTCTTCTCCGGTCTTCTTGCACTCAAGAGCCTTATCGATGACAACCCTGATGGCATGTGCAGATTCTGGTGCCGGGATGATACCTTCTGCTCTGGCAAAGATAACTGCTGCTTCAAAGACCTTGTTCTGGTGAACTGATGTTGCCGTGATCAGGTTGTCTGCATGGAGTTTTGAGACAAGGGGTGACATTCCGTGGTATCTGAGCCCACCTGCGTGGATGGATGGTGGTATGAAGTCATGACCGAGGGTAAACATCTTGAGCATCGGTGTGAGACCGGCAACATCACCAAAGTCGTAGGCATAGAGCCCTTTGGTAAGAGACGGGCAGGCTGCCGGCTCAACTGCGATAATCTCGGTTTCTGTCTTTTTGTCGATGTTATCCTTTACGAATGGGAATGCAATGCCGGCAAAGTTAGATCCGCCTCCTGCTGATCCGATAACGATATCGGCAGTGGCCTCGTCCATTGCAAGCTGCTTTTGTGCTTCCTGCCCGATGATGGTCTGGTGCAGACAGACATGATTGAGCACACTGCCGAGTGAGTAATTTGTGTTGTCGTGGGTTGCTGCATCCTCAACTGCTTCTGATATTGCGATCCCAAGGCTTCCCGGTGTGTTTGGATCTTTTGCAAGGATTGCCCTGCCTGAATTCGTGTCAGGTGATGGGGAAGGTACACATTCTGCACCCCAGACCTGCATCATCATCTTCCGGTATGGTTTCTGGTCATAACTTCCCCTGACCATGTACACCTTGCATTCAAGACCAAAGAGCTGGGTTGCAAATGCAAGTGATGAACCCCACTGACCTGCACCGGTCTCGGTTGCTATCCGTTCAATCCCTTCCTTCATGTTGTAGTAAGTCTGGGCTATTGCGGTGTTGGGCTTGTGAGATCCCGGCGGGCTGACACCTTCATACTTGTAGTAGATCTTTGCCGGTGTCTTGAGGGCCCGTTCAAGGTTGTGAGCACGAAAAAGCGGGCTTGGTCTCCAGAGAGTCAGGATGTCGCGGACCTCTCCTGGAATGTCAACGTACCGATCCTGACACATCTCCTGCCTGATCAGTTCTTTTGGAAAGATTGGTTCTAGATCAGCGGGTCCAACCGGCTTGCCAGTCTGTGGGTGCATCGGTGGGGAAAGGGGAGTCTTGAAATCTGCCTGGATGTTATACCATTTCTTGGGAATTTCGTTCTCATCAAGGATGATTTTCGTTCTCATGTATATTATTGTATGATGATG
>NZ_DATMYY010000124.1:0-4448 GCF_035560735.1 Methanospirillum sp. | reverse complement strand
GTATTATGAAATCGCATAAACTATGATACGCTCGATGAGGACATATGAACGCACAAATCAAATTGATACTGGTCATGATGCTTGCATGTGCTCTGCTTGCATTACCAGCTTCAGCAGCGCTCAACAAAATAAGCCAGGGAGGAGACGTATTTATTGGAGAGAAAGGTCTTGATATCTCCCCGGCGATCGGATCTTCAAAGCAGATCGCATGGTGGCAGCCCGGTTCAAATTCAGAAACAGAGCAACCGGCTGATATAGAATCAGTCTCTGATAAATCAAACTATTACATGGCACCAGATACATTCCTGGGCAAGACCGGGATCTGGTACAGATGGGATGGAAAAGCAAAGGGAGGCCCGGCATTCAACGTTAAAGATCCTTCAATCAACGTTAAAATCTGGGATACCACCGCCGGAGAGGACATAACCGGAAAGTCAGTTCCTGTTGGAAATTATGTGAACTTTGCTATTGAAACCAATATGCAGAGTATCACCACCCGTGCAGGATACCAGGCATCAGATGGTCCGTTCAAGCTGAAAGTAAAAACATCAGATGGGGCAACATACACTGAACTTGTTGGCAACAACGGCAAGGCATTGGCTCTCAAGGGTCTTACTGTCAACCAACAACTCTGGTACTGGATTGGAGAAGGAAACGATCATACCAAGTATGCGAAAAATGATGGTTGGGACACAGCTGCAGAGGATGCATCTAACAACCGCCTGTATAAGCCAGGAGTATACAGCGTAACAGCAAGCTGTAATGCCAACAAGATGCAGGATCAGTACAAAGCACCAGATGGGTCAGATTATACAACAAAGACGATCACGCCAGTAAAGTCTGTTCAGATCGTGACTGATCAGGTAAAGATAGAATCTAACAAGGATTCTGTTGTTCGTGGAAACACATTCTCTGTCACCATTACCGGTGTTCCAAGCACTCAGTACATCCTCTGGGTCAAGGGAACAAACTCAATGACCGGGCTATCCGGAGATCAGCCGCCGATGATCCTGACAACACAGGACAATGTCAAGCAGGATGACCCGGCAGGTCCGTACGAGATTGGTAAGTACCAGTACGAGGGAGGAGCAGGAAAGACCGTCAAGCAGGATGTTCCTGATGATCCCGACTACCATGGAACCAAGTGTTATGCTCAGGTAAAACTTGGAACCAGTGGCACGAGAACAGTTGAATTTAAGACAACCAAGGACACCAAAGATAACAAGTATACTCTTCGTGTCGAACGTAAAAACGGAAACCAGTATAAATCTGATGAAGTTGACATCAAGATAGAGAAGGGCAGCGTATCCATCGTTGCAGCAGGTGATCAGAGTTATTACCTTGGTGAAGAGGTCAAACTTTCAGGAACCAACTCAGAGACTGACACGACATATCTCTTCATCACCGGACCAAACCTCCCAACAAACGGAGCAATGCTCAAATCTCCAAAGAAGGCAGTTAACAACGCCCAGCCTCAGTCCTTTGACAGTACTGATGTTCAGGATGATGACACCTGGGATTTCAAGTGGCAGACTGCAAACCTCGAGATTGATGCAGGAACATACACAATCTACGCAGTCAGTTCTCCAAGTGACAAAGACAATCTGAACGATGCACAGTACGACACCGTCTCACTTGTCATAAAGAAGCCGTACATCCAGGCAACTGCTTCAGGCAGCGTTGTTGCAAAAGGTGACAAACTGTATGTCAGAGGCACTGCTGAAGGTGACCCGTCACTCGGAGTAGCAGTCTGGATCCTTGGAAAGAACAAGGTCCTCTATGCAACCGAGTCAGTGAATGATGACAAATCATTCGAGTACGAGATTACAAAAGAAACAACCCAGAGTCTGTATGCAGGTCAGTACTTCGTTGTTATCCAGCACCCGATGTATAACAACGAGTTTGACATCTACCCGGACAACCCGTTAAACCCACAAAATGTCCTCGGTACCTACCCAACCCGGGGAGCACAGCTCTTCAAGATAGGTGGACAGGGAGCACTCCAGGGCACTGATGCAGCAGAAGCACTCATCCAGGCTATCAACAACGCCATGGTTGATGACACATACACAAAGCTTCAGTTCCTTGTTGAAGAGCCAAAAATCACTATCAATCCGATTGGTGAGCAGAAAGTAGGATCCAAGTTTGAAATCTCCGGGACCACCAACCTTGCGTACGATGACAATGATCTGCTCGTTGAGCTGACTTCATCCTCGTTTAAGCCAACTGACAAGTCACAAAGCGGTGAGTTCAGTGGTGCAACCGGAACAGTCAAAGTCCAGCAGGGCACTGATGGCCTCAATAAATGGAGTTTCAGCGTTGATGCCTCTACCTTTAAGCCAGACGAGTACATCGCCCGTGTTTCAGGTGTAACAATAGATGTTGTCGAGACTGCTCTCTTCAACGTTGTTGAAGCAGGCGGGGCTCCGTCAGCAGCAAAAGAGCCATCTGCAAAGGTCACACCGGCAGCACCAGTCGCCAATACTACGAAGAACGCAACTCCAGTGGCAACAGTAGCAGAAAAGACAACAGCACCAACTGAAAAACCAACAACAGTAGCAACAACCAAGCCAACCGAGAAGCCGACCACGGCTGCATCAACCCCTGAACCGACAAAGAAGTCACCAGGATTTGGAGCACTCGCAGCACTTGCAGGCCTTGGAGCAGTTGCATTCCTGACACTGCGCAGGAAGTGATTTCAACCTTACATTTTTTTAACTTAACTCACTGACGATTTATCCATTTTAAATTGGTTCTTTTTTCAATGTTCTAGTTCCCGGTGATTATGGTATATTATTAAGGGTGGAAAATTGGATTATTCACACGATGTGCGTGTGATAAAAGCGAAAGAAATTCATACGTATTGTGATATATATGTCTAGACGTGCATCAGGCGATGTACTCCGAGGTATCAATGAAAGAATATAATCTGGAATTAATGATTCAGGGGCATGAAATCTGGCTCGAAACGTCAAGTATTGAAAATGGAATTGTTTCTCTCTCCCTTCTATATGGGCACAATATGAAACAGGATGGCCTTGTTGACGAGTCCCGGTTCCAGCCGCATGTCTATTACCAAGATGGGCATGAGGGAGAGATTGAACTTAAAACAGTAGATGACAGACATTACCTGATCTTCAAGGAAGGCGAGACCGGATATATGTCAGCATATGCTGATATGGGTGTCGTTATCTATTCTCAAAATGAGGATGGATATAATCAAGGCCCTAAGTTCCAGTTTAAAGATGTGGTGTATTCAGGTGCTTTCCACCAGATGGCGAAGATCATAGTCCCCGGAAAAAAACCCGAAAATTATAGACCACATACAACACATGGAATTCTTGAAATAGTTCCGGCAAACCCTGAATGCACTGTTGGCAGTGAAATAGAGCTCACAGTATATTATGAAGATAAACCCCTTCCATCAGTACTTGTGAAAGCGATTTCTAAAAAGGAAGGAAAAGATATCGTATCTCTGGAGACGGATGCCAATGGAGTTGTTAAAATTCCAATTTCACTCGATGGTGAATGGATGTTCCTTGCCAGGCATGTTGATTCAACAAAAAAGGTTAGTGATGAATTTGATGAATCCGTTTTCATCACGACACTAGTTCTTGATGCGACATGAAAAAAATAATTTTTACCGGTAAGGGCGGGGTTGGAAAAACCACCATTCTTTCTAACCTGGTACGTCTCCTTGTTCTTGATAAATTACGTGTTCTTGCAATAGATTGCGATCCCAGTATGAATCTTGCTACATCTCTTGGGATTCCACTCTCTCAGGTTGTCTCTATCGCTGAAGACAAAGCACAGTTTCAGGAAAAACTGGAACGGTCAATGCGTTCATATGGAGATGAGGATGAGGATGATGATCATTATGGGGATGAGGATGAGGATGATGATCATTATGGGGATGAGGATGGGGTTGATTATCACAATCACGGGGCGATTCCAAACCAGAATTTATCAGAATATATTGTCAAAACTCCTGATAGCGTAAATCTCATCGTAATGGGTACAATCCCGTTTGGCGGAGCAGGATGTTTGTGTGCTCCAATTGCTATGGTGAAGATGCTGGTCTCTTATCTGAGTTCATGCAATGATGAGTATGACATAATCATTGTTGATTCACAGGCAGGAGTTGAGATCTTTGGCAGAGGACTTGCATCTGAATTTGATCTCGCTCTCATTGTAACCGAACCAACCCCCAAAGCCCTTGATGTTGCCAGGCACGGATCAAAACTTGCACAGGATCTCGCGGTAAAGAAACAGATTGCTATTGCAAACAAAGTTGAGAATATATCTGATCTGAAGGCAGCTGAGAAGGCTCTGAAAGGATGTGTTGATCTCATAATTCCAATGGAATATGATAAGAACATCAAAAAAGCTGATAAGAAAGGAATTCTGCTACTTGATTATGCTTCTCATTCATCTGCAATGAATGATAT
>NZ_DATMYY010000123.1:0-14012 GCF_035560735.1 Methanospirillum sp. | reverse complement strand
TAATTGAACAGCCTTTAGGAGGGGGACCACATGTATAAAACGATTCTCGTTGCGATTGACGGATCTGCAGTAAGTGAACAAGCGTTCGAAGCTGCCGTTGAGCAGGCTCGTGCCTGGAAAGCAAACCTGCATGCGGTCTACGTCGTCGAGACCGGCCTGTTTACCGACATCCCGGTAGACAGTAAACTTGAAGTGATGTACAGCCTGCTTGAGCAGGAGGGTTCCGGAGCCCTGGACCGGGTCAAAGAGATTGCCAAGAAGAAGAGTATTGAGGTGCAGACCCACTTTGAACAGGGCCATGCAGGAGACACGATCATTGCAACAGGTCAGGAGCTGAATGCAGATTTGATTGTGATGGGTTCACACGGAAAGAGTAATGTGGACCGTCTTCTTCTCGGAAGCGTCAGTTCCTTTGTGGTAGAACACAGTTCGGTCTCAGTTCTGGTGGTGAGATCATAACAACGGCTCAACTGGTATCTGACTACATGACGACTGATGTCGTCACTGTGGAAATTCCAGGAAACCGTGACGATGTTCTTAAAATTTTAAAACGAACCGGAATCAGTGGAGTGCCTGTTCTCAAAGAAGGCAGACTGGTAGGGATCATTACAAGAAAGGATCTTCTCCACAAACCTGAAGAGAATCAGCTTGCCCTGCTGATGACGCCAAGTCCACTCACAATCCTGGCAGATGCAACCATCTTTGAGGCTGCAAAGATGATGTCAGATAGCAACGTCCGCCGTTTACCTGTGGTAGATTCTGCGGGTGAATTGATTGGTTTGATAAGTGTTGCAGATCTGGTGCTGGCCATTGCCAGGATGAAAATTGAAGAAGAGATTAAAGAGCGTCTTACAAGCCATACCTTTGCTCTCTGGGAAGAGACTCCTCTGCCATTAGTTGGCAGGATCATGGAAATATCAGGCTTTGAAGCCATTCCTATATTAAATAAGGAGAGCAAACTGCAGGGGATCATATCTGAACGTGACCTGATTCGGTGTGCAATGATAGAGGACTCTGTTGAGACCTCAGATCTTTCTACCACCGGTACTGATGATGATGAATGGACCTGGGAGAGCATCAGGGATGTTCATCACATTAGTTATGGTATCTCCCGGGTACAGCTTCCGAACCGGCCGGTTAAGCTTGCAATGGTAACAAGTGTTGTCATGGTGCCCCCAAATGCAGAAGTTAGTGAATGTGCCCTAAAGATGAAACGGGCCCGTGTCGACCAGCTTCCTGTAGTGAACGGGGATAACCGGCTTAAGAGTGTTCTCTTTGATCGGGATCTCATCAAAGTCCTTCTTGATGAGAAATACCAATAACAATCTTTAAATTATTGCAGGATGCTCTTAGCATAGGCATTTTTGCACCCTGCAATCCTTCTGCACTGCATTTATATTATTCCTGGTGTTTGCTATGGCAGAACAGAATGAAACAATGAAAGGAACAACTACCGTCGGCATTGTATTTGAAGACGGAGTTGTGCTCGCCAGCGAAAGGCGGGCAACGATGGGCTTTTTGATCTCCAATAAGACTGCAAAGAAGATCTACCAGATTGGGTCGAGAATTGGTCTCACCACTGCTGGTGGCGTTGGTGATGCTCAGCAACTGGCCAGACTAATGACCGTCGAGGCAAATCTCTATGAGATTCGTCGCGGTAAGAATTTGTCTGTCAGTGCTGCATCAACACTTCTTTCCAACGTTCTGCACGGAAACCGGTATTATCCGTATTATGTGCAGCTTCTTATCGGTGGTGTCGATGAATCCGGTCCGGTGCTCTTCTCTGTGGATGCTGTCGGTGGTTCTTCTCGTGAAGATAAGATCGTTGCCACCGGTTCAGGATCTCCAATGGCATACGGAGTCCTTGAGGACAGGTTCAAACCTGCAATGAGTGAGAAGGAAGCATCCGAACTTGCTGTACGTGCATTACGGTCTGCAATCAAGCGTGATGCAGGTTCAGGAGAGAGTATGGCAGTAGTAGTCATCACGAAAGAAGCATATCGTGAGTTATCTGAAACTGAAGTCAGCCAGTTAATACCAAATTAAATATCCATTTTCAAGTTTTTTTACTGCTTTTTTTAGGACGGTTGTAATGTTAATCGAGGAACGACTCAAAGAACTGCATGAGAAGATCAAGCGTAAGGTACCAAAAGGTATCACAGTTGCATCGGTAGAGTTTGAAGGACCTGAACTGGTCATCTACACAGATGATCCCAAAAGTTTTGCTGATCAGGACGATCTGATAAAGATCCTTGCCCGGGAACTTCGCAAGCGTATTGTGGTAAGACCAACGATTCTGGAAGATCCAGAACGGGCCGTCACTGCTATCAAGGAAGTTGTCGGAGATAACGCAGGTATCACTGACATCTTTTTTGAACAGGATACAGGCGAAGTGCTCATTGAGGCTGAAAAGCCTGGTGTGGTCATTGGAAAGAATGGTGCAACGCTCCGCGATATCACCAAGGAGATTGGATGGACTCCCAAGGTCGTACGGACACCGCCAATCGAGTCCTCAACTGTCAAACAGGTTAGGCAATATCTCCGTGCAGCCCATCAGGAGCGTAAAGAACTGCTCAGGCGGATTGGGAGACGGATCCACCGTGATGTCATTGCCAAAGACCAGTGGATCAGAGTCACTACTCTCGGCTGTTGTCGGGAGGTTGGTCGTGCAGCATTTCTTCTCACAACTCCTGAGAGTCGTATCCTTATTGATTGCGGTGAAAATCCAGGGAATTCAACATCTACACCATATCTCTATGTCCCTGAAATTCACCCGCTTACACAACTCGATGCAGTGGTTCTCACTCATGCCCACCTCGATCACTGTGCTTATATCCCGCTCCTTTACAAGTACGGGTACACCGGACCGGTTTATTCTACTCCGCCAACCCGTGATCTTGCAGCCATGCTTCAGCTCGATTACCTTGATGTGATGAACAAGGAAGGGAACACCATTCCCTACTCATCGAATGAGGTTAAGGAGTACATCAAGCACTCGATTGTCATCAATTATGGCTGTGTGACTGATATCGCACCTGACATTAAGCTGACTTTCCATAATGCAGGACATATCTTAGGATCTGCAATAGCCCACTTCCATATCGGTGACGGCCTCTACAATGTTGCCTTTACTGGAGATATCCACTATGGCAAAAGCAGACTCTTCAATGCTGCTACAAACCACTTCCCACGACTCGAAGCCCTGCTTATGGAGTCAACATATGGTGGTGCAGGCGACATGCAGCCACCGCGTGCAGAAGCTGAAGAGAAACTCTATAGTATTATCAGTGATGTGATCGGCCGTGGTGGAAAGGTCATTATCCCTGCATTCTCAGTCGGTCGTTCCCAGGAGGTTATGCTTGCCATTGAAGAGGGTATCAGATTTGAGAAACTTCCAAAGATGAAAGTATACCTTGATGGAATGATCAAGGAAGCAACCGCAATTCACACAACCTATCCAGAGTATTTGAACTCTGATCTCAGAAATCTCATCTTTAAAGAGGGTCTCAATCCATTCCTTTCTGACTGCTTTGAACAGGTCGACTCACCTGATAAGAGGGAAAAAGTCATCACCGGGGATCCCTGTGTGGTTATTACCACCAGTGGTATGCTAAACGGTGGTCCTGTCATGGAGTACCTGCGCAGTCTTGGTGCAGATGAGCGATGTGCCCTTGTCTTTGTCGGTTACCAGGCAGATGGGACACTCGGCCGTCGTATCCAGAAAGGATGGCGTGAGATACCGATTGGCAACAGGGAGACCCTTGTTATCAACCTAGAATGTTTCACAGTTGACGGGTTCTCGGGTCACTCTGACCGCAGACAGCTTATGAACTTCGTCTCTCATATGCAGCCAAAACCTGAAAAAATCTTCACGATTCATGGAGAAGAGAGCAAAACTCTGGATCTTGCAAGTTCCATCTACAAGAAATATCATATCCAGACCATGGCTCCGATGAACCTGGAAACCTATCGCCTTGTCTGATCAGATCGGTGATAAGATGACCCGATCAAATCTCTTTCTTTTCAGTCTTTTTTTTGGTGTTGCCTCTCTGATGGCCCTTTCAAATGCCATAATTCCAATTTTGCCAAGTCTTAATGGTGCATTGCAGATTCAGACATTCATCTACTCTGCATATTTCTTTGGAGCCATGATAACCACGCTTCCAGGTGGTATCATCAGCGATCGTATCGGCCAGTTTCGGGTCGTCATTGCTGGCATGATACTGACAGTACTATCTGGTGCATTTCTGGCAATGGTAAGCGATCCTGTGTTGATCCTGCTCATTAGGTTGGCTGAAGGAATCGGTGCAGGGTTGTTTGTTTCTGCATCACTCTCCTGGATAAATTATCAGAAAGAGCATGCAAGATTCTCAGGCATTTTCATGGCACTGCTTAACCTGGGGCTCCTGCTCGGACTTGTGGGAGGAGGCTGGATCACAAGTATCTTTGGCGATCTCACTGCCGGAATCAGGTTTTTTACGATCATCTCTGTGATACCGGTTATCTCCCTGCTCTTCTGTTTCAGTATAAGAAACGTGGATTTGACAGGTGCATCAGTCCTGACACATGAGGATTCACAGCAGGGTTGGAGGCCCCTCTTCTCTGATGTTTCTGCCATGATCCGAAGACAGGCACCACTCTGGTTCTCGGTCATTGTGCTCCTCGGAATTACAGGTTTTGTCCAGGCCCTTTATCCTGATCTGTCAGGACTCGCGGCATCAGAGGTTGGAACCGCTCTTGCGGTTATGAACCTTGCAACAATCATCTCATCGATAACTGCTCCCTGGTTCAGAATTGAACCTGTGCTCTTGATCAGGATATCTGCAATTCTTATGGCAATTCTGGTACTGGTTTTTGTCCAATATCCCTCATCGATATTTATCATGGGTTTTGTTGCTGGTCTTGTTATGATATCCCAGATAAGTTACCTTGCTATGGCAGAAAGGAAACAAGGGGTCGCGATGGGTCTTTATACCACAGCAAGCTATGCAGGTATGACTTTTCTTCCTGCTATTGGAGGATATATTGCCGGTCTCTTCTCAGTATCTG
Source organism: Methanospirillum sp. (assembly GCF_035560735.1). Lineage (GTDB taxonomy): Archaea > Halobacteriota > Methanomicrobia > Methanomicrobiales > Methanospirillaceae > Methanospirillum. The sequence goes on along the minus strand of NZ_DATMYY010000123.1, from coordinate 8,963 downwards.
TTGCAGCCAGTCTGATTGCCCTGCTTGCAGGCATTTGTGTCATTACAATAGGGTCCTGCAAGTGCAGAGGATTTGACGGATCAAACGAGGCGTAATATGCCCTCTCTCCCCTCTTCTGATTCTCTTGTTTCATCATCTCCTGATAAGCAGCAGATGGCTTGGGATAGAAGGTACCGCGAGAAAGGGAGACAATGGGGAAATGCTCCTGCAGAATTTATTCAAACCCTCCCTTGTGGCACTGTTCTTGAGCTGGGAGTTGGCGACGGGAAGAACCTTCGTGTCAGAGACAGCGAAAGTTGCCTATGTATTGGGCTTGACTTCTCACCAGCAGCCCTGCAAATCTGCAGAACCGATCCAGAGCTTTCTGATGTTCATCTGCTGCTTGGCGATGTATGCAAGATACCGGTTAGAAGTACCCAGGTGAATTTTGTGTATGCTCATCACATTCTTGGTCATCTTTCTTCATCTCTTCAACCTCTTTTGATGGATGAGATCTTTCGTGTACTCAGGCCGGGAGGCACTCTTGCTCTGACAGTTTTTGCATCAGGTGATATGCGGGATGGCCAGGGTCGGGAGGTTGATCAAGGGATATATCTTCGTGGAGATGGGATTATTACTCGGTATTTCACTCCTGATGAGATCAAAAGTCTTGGGAAGCAATTTATTATTTTGGCAGTAAACCGGGAAGAATGGTTTCTCACAATCAAAGGCAAAAAGTATCTTCGAGCAGTACTGACTGCATTGCTTAAAAAGTCTGAATAGTCACTCGGCGTAACACACAAAAAGCTGCCCTATGGGTATCGGTAGCACCTCTCGTATTCTAAACAACTGGCGTGGTGACGCAGTGATGACATTTTTGTTCTTGATCTATCTACTTTGAACTGGATTTTATTTAGCAGAAACATTTTGCACGTTTATGCCAAGTAGTATGAAGCATACTGAATAAGAAAAAATTAAACGAAATGACACAAATAGTATCCTTATGCCTGACTTACTATCTGATCAAGAAGTTGAAGAGCTCCAGGAACACGATCTCTCACGTATAGGTGTCTCTCTTCCTTCTAATCTTCTCAATAGCTTTGATCAGATCCTGAAGACCAGGGGTTATTCGTCTCGATCAGAAGGGATCAGGGACGCCATCAGATCGTATATCCGTTATTACAAATGGATGGCTGATATAAACGGACCGCGGCAGGGTGTCATCACCATTGTATATGATCATCATCAGCGGGGACTTATTGCCTCTATCACCGATATCCAGCATGATTATATGGGATTGATACAAGCATCGCTTCATTCACATGTCTCACACAGCCGATGCGTTGAGGTCCTGCTTGTCAGGGGTGATGCGAAAGAGGTCAAGGAAGTTGCTGAACGTCTGATGGCTCAAAAAGGAGTCGAGACTGTCAAACTTACAACGATTCCACTTGAAGGATAATTCTTCTTTTCCAGACACCTAAATACCTGATTCGACTTTTCTTTTTTAGATATCTGGATATGAGATCCTGATCAACATAATTCTATGATTCGATGCCCCTCTCTGATCCTTATACTCCTGCTCCTGAGTACTATCATGAGTATAGCCATACCAGTCTCTGCGGCAGGGATTCGTCACGACAATATCGGAGCGGTCCAACTCTACAACCTGGCAGTGGATGAGGCAACTGCAGGCAACTTCACTCAGGCAGATAATCTTACTGCTCAGGCCCTCTCGATCCAACCGAATTTTACCCTGGCTCTTGTCACCCGTGCTAGTGTACTCATGAACCTTCGAAATATGACTGGTGCAAAAGAAGCTCTTGACAAGGCAATGGCAATTGATCCTGAAGATGCAAATGTGCTAGCAACTATGGCTTCGTTTAAACAACAGAGCGGAGCAGATCGTGAGGCTCTCACATATGCATCAAAAGCTCTTGAGATTAATCCAAACCTTACCGAGGCATGGATCATTAAAGGCACCGCTCATGGATCTCTTGGAGAGTACCAAGAGGAGTTGAAAGCGTCAGAACAGGCTCTTGCTATTTCCCCTGAAAATAAACTAGCCCAATCTAATAAAGCGTATGCAGCGGGAATGTTGAACTATTCAAAGAAATCCCCTGTCAGTCCGATTGTTCCTCTTATTGCTCTCATATGTGGGTTTGTTCTGGTTATAGGACGGCGCAGGTAACCAGGCAGGAATCTCATCTTTTATTTACAAGATTCAGATCAGGTTTGACTGAATCCCGCTTTTTCTTTCTTTGGCAATACGTTCCCGTGCGGTTGCACAATATTCCTCTGACACATCGATACCTATGTAGCGTCTTCCAAGACGAGTGGCAACAGTTGCGGTGGTTCCAGCTCCGCTGAATGGATCAAGAACAATATCTCCCTTATATGAAAAAAGTTTCATGCATCGTTCGATGAGTTCCTCTGGAAACATGGCAGGATGATCATACTGTTTCATCCTTCGTTCAGGCCCTATGGACCATTTTGCCACAACCCATGATTTGAACTCCTCGTCGGTGATATCGATATCCTCTTTGCGGCCCGGTTTTTTAAGGTCTCCTTTGCAGAAAACTTCGATAAACTCCCATGTATATTTCAGGTATGGGCTTGATGGGGATTTCCAGCTCCCCCATGAAGTATATTTACAGTTGTAGTTGTTCTTCTCCCAGAGGATCTCACCTTTCCAGATCATCTTCTGTTGCATAAAGAACGAGGAGATGAGGTGATGAAGAGGGATATAATCTGAAAAGAGGGGTTGGACATTGACAATAAATCTGCCGCCGAAGGTGAGTACGCGGATTCCTTCGGTAAAAACCCTGAAAAGTTTGTCGAGGTATGCATTCCAGTCTACTCCGTCATCGGTCTTGTCGTACTCCATCCCGAAGTTGTATGGTGGTGATGTGACAATCAGATCGATGCAATTGTCAGGAAATGATCGCAGGACATCCTCGCTGTCGCCACAGACAATTGTGTTCTCTCTTCCTTTTGGAATTGGATTTCGATTATGTGAAAACTGATGATCCCTGGTATAGTAATGGATCCCCCTTGTCGATTCTTTTACTTTCCTGTCTGAAACCTTTCGCTCATCAGCATATCCAATATAGATCCGCTTTCCATATCTGATGCCATAACTGCCGATGGAAAGTATCTGTTCGAGTAGAGAAGATACTGGATCGCAAAGCCCTTCGCTCTTATAAAAATCAGTTATACGTGTCTGATTTCGGATATCTTCTAAAATAACCCTGAAGGAATCGGGATCGAATGTTGCCAGGTATGCACAAAAGAGATCGTCTTCTATTGTGAATTTTAGATCTTGTGGAGAAAGAGAATGGTTCAGTGCCTGGATGAATGTTTTCTCCTCTCCGTTAATCTGGTGCTTCACCTTAACAGTCAGTTTGAGAAATCCATCAACCTCTTCTATCTTTCTGCGACGACCCATAATTTATCCAGTTGTGTACATGTTAGTGTTCTGATCAGATATGCCCATGAGTCTGATTATGAGATCCTGAGATGAGTCTATAAGGAGGCAAGCCAGAATATTGAACTGACAACTTTTGATCAAGTATATATTGTGGCCGATATGGTGAATTTTGAAATGACCACTCCGCCTCTTCATGAATGTTCCAACGCTCTGATTCCTTTTCTTTCAAATCCGTTCTGTATTCTTGACACTGAACTGTGTGTAAAGTATGCGAGTCCACCTTTTCTCGCACTTTTTCCTGACAGTCTTCCAGATGTGGTAGGTCAGCCTGTAAATCAGGCCTTCATGTGGGATGGGCCTTTAAAAGATCTCCCCAGTATATTGAAGAGGATTCTTGTATCCTCTGAATCTATTATAGAATATCCATTCTTCAGATCAGGCTCTTCCCGTTCAGGTGATAAAACCACTCTCACGATCATCCCGATCAGGACTCTAGATGATCAATCATCGCGGGTAACTGGTATCGTACTGGCTGTTTCTGGTATAACAGGTCATCAAGTTGCTGGGGATCAACAGTCTCACGAGACTACTCTCATCAATATAATTCACGAAATTGCTGCATCTGATCAAATCTCGTTTCCTGGCAGGTTGGTCCAGCAGGTTGTGAGTCGGGTAGGCTCACTTCTTCAGATTCCGTTTATCTCCTTCCTTGAATTTACTACTGAATCTGATAATCAGATACCTCTTCGTGAGGAGGTACTCTGGTCACGACGATACGGTTTTCTCATCGGTGAAGGATGGGACGACATTTCTCCAATAGATCTTTGTAGGTCCAGGCAGGTTTCTGATATATTCTGCAGTCAGCCCTATCTTATCCACACCCTGCAGACTGTTCCGATTGCACTTAATGCCACCATGCTTGAGAGAGGAGTTTCGACCCTCCTCATTATTCCGGTTCTGTATGAAAGGGAAATATATGGGTGCTTTATCCTCTGGAATACGGAAGAGGTCCTGAAAGAACATGATATTACGGCCCTCAAGATCATAGGCCGGATTGTTGGTGCCGGTATGATGAATTTGAGGGTTGAGACCGATCTTGCACAAAGCCGGGAAAAATTCAGGAGTGTTATCGAGCATATCGGTGACATGTATTACCGAACTGATAAAGCCGGAATACTTCTTGAGATCAGCCCCTCCATGGCGACGGCACTTGGGTACCAATCTTCTGCCCTCCTCATCGGATTGAGCATGGAGGCCCTGCTTATGTACCCTGATAACTGGCCGATCTTTCTGTCTGAGGTTTTGAATAGTAACGGGGTCAAGGATTATGAACTCATTCTGAAAGGTGCTGGAAGTAAAATGATTACCGGTTCAGTAAGTTGCCGTCTTGTCTATACCGAAGATGGCGACCTTCTGGGGATCGAAGGTGTCATTCGTGATATCTCAAGAAGAAAGCAGTATGAACATCTGGTTCATGAGTCTGAGTGGAAACTTGAGCAGGCAGGAAGAATTGCCAAACTTGGTCTCTGGTCATATGATGTAAAATTTAAAACCTTCAGGGTATCACCAGAAGTCTTCTCAATCCTGGTTTTTCCATCTGACATGAACGTCATCACACTCGGTGACCTCATACATATCACTTCAGATCCTGACAAAAACCAGCTTTTAAAGCATTTTTTAAATGAATCAGCCACTAGTGGCGAGTTCGGGTTTGATATCAGGATAGATCTCCCGGCTGGGAAGTTTAAATACATAAGAATTCATGGCCAGCCCAGGATGAGGGAAGGTGCGGTAACAGGATCGTTTGGCATTCTTCAGGACATCACCGAACGAAAAGAGGTTGAGCAGCACCTCCTGAGGTATGCAAACCAGCTTGAACAGAAGACACTCGAACTTGATGCCATGCGGAGCCAGCTCCTTGACATGAACAGGGACTTGGACCAGCGGGTTCGGATCCGTACAACCCAGATTGAGGAGTTACTCCGCCAGAAAGATGAGTTTATCATGCAGATCGGTCACGATCTCAAGACTCCTCTTACCCCGCTTGTGGCTATACTTCCATATGTGCGCAAGAAGATAAGTGATCCTGAACTCATCGATCTTCTTAACGTCTCAATAGAGGATGTAAAGACGATAAGACGGATGCTGACCAAGATCCTCGAACTTGCCCAGATGAATGCCCTTTATTCGCTTTCTGATCTCCAGCAGATAAATCTCCATGAAGCCCTTGATCAGATTATTTCAGATAATACGTACTTGATCCACCAAAAAAGTCTGTTCGTAAGCAATGAAATCCCTGATTCATTCTCTCTTATGATTTCTCCAATGCATCTTGAAACACTGATGGGTAATCTCATCGGGAATGCGGTCAAGTACTCATATATTGATGGTTCCATAATAATCACAGCAGAGGAAAAACCTGAATCAATATGCATTAGGATCAAAGATAACGGGATTGGTATTCCTGCAGACGCTCTACCCAGGATTTTTGATGAGTTCTTCAAAGCAGACTCTTCCCGTCACGATCTGAATTCTCACGGGCTTGGGCTTGCTATTGCCCGGCGTATTGTAGATATTTATGGTGGCATTATCAAAGCCCGGAGTGAAGGATCTGGGAAAGGGGCAACGTTTCTTGTGAACCTAAAAAAAATACCTGAGTTCAGAAGTAGCACATTACATGAGCAAGGGAATTTTTAGGAGAGACACAGATTATTCAGAGGAACCAGACCGGGATGTGTAACTAATGGAGGATGACGAACCCAAAAAAAAGGTGATGATTGTCGATGATGACGCTCATGTCAGGATTGCAGTCCGCACCATCCTGAAGGACGCTGGTTATGAGATTGTGAACGCAGAGAGTGGTGCTGTTTGTATTGATCAGTTACGTTCAGGATTCTCCGGTCTTATCCTCCTTGATATTATGATGCCTGAGATGGATGGGTGGGACACCATCTCCAAAATACTCGAAGAAGATCTCTTTCAAAAAATTGTTATTGTCATGCTTACTGCAAAGGATGTTCCTGATTCCAAAATGATTGGCCTTCAGGAGTGGGTACTGGACTATGTTACAAAGCCCTTTGACCCTGATAATCTGGTGAGCAGGGTCCGGTATTATACCGGGTTTTTACCGGTTGAGGGGCATCAGGACCAGATTTCATGAAGATAGCGATTATCGGCTCTTCTACCGGTGGACCGCATATCCTTGAAGAGGTTTTTACTGGATTTCCTGTCGTTCCGATTGTTATAATTATTATTCAACATCTCCCTGAAGCCTTTACTAAAACCTTCAGGGGACATATCGCTGATATAACTGGTATGGAGACGGTTATCGCAGAAGAAGGACTCCGGCTTTCCGAGGGCAGGATCATTATTGCACCTGCAGGCAGGCATCTGGTTCTGGAACAGAACCGGATGATACATCTTGATGATGGTCCAAAACTGCATGGTGTAAAACCTTCTATAGATCGTACAATGCTTTCACTTCAGCATGTTGAAGGAGATCGGCTCCTTGGTATTGAACTCACCGGAATGGGACAGGATGGTGCTGCAGGTATCTCCCATATTCGATCCCTTGGTGGGTATACTATTGTGCAGGACCCTGCAACTGCTCCGATAAGAAGTATGCCTCAAGCAGCTCTTGATACCGGACAGGTAAGAGAGGTAATGACCCCCAGAGAGATCACCAAAGCTTTGGTGAAATTTGGTTCTGGTCATCTTAACTGATTTTTTATGTGATGTTCAATATCGTTTCTAATTTTCTGCTTCACCCATACAGAAAAAAAGCAGATGCTGTTATGACCGGCATTGCGATCCCCAGTGCTGTGAGCACGATAAGATCGATGTGGGTTAGGGCTTTCTTCTGCAGATGATCAAGTGCATGACTGCCATATCCCCGGCAGAGCATTGCTGAATATGTCCGTTCACCCTGCTCATATGCTCTCAAAAAGAGAACTCCCATCGCGTATCCCAGTGTCCGGATCCTGTAGCGATAGGGGAGATCTTTTGCCCACGGGTCAAAATTTCTTCCCTGAAGGGCATGATGTATCTGGGTATACATTGTTGCAAACAAAAAGAGATATCTGATCATCATTCCGAGCGAGAGGGCCATCACCGAAGGAAGGCCGAGTCTTCGTCCTGCCTTGAGTAATTCCTGCATCGGTGTGGTAGAGGAGAGGAGCAGGATGGCACTAATGCAGAGTAAGAACTTAAGAAGCAGCAGGGTGGCAAATTCGACGGACTCATAGTATACCGGAAAGAACGGGAATGGCAGGGGTATCTCAGTTGCGGTCTGGTAGTGACTGTTTTTAAAAAAAATCTGGAAAAAGATGATAAAAAATCCAAACGGCAGGGTCATGACAAATCTGGTGAGATAGGTTTTAACTGGAAGAGTCGATAAGGCCCACAGACTGGCAATGATCAGGCCAAAGGGGATTGCAATGTATACAATTCCCCAGGAAATGGGATATGAGACCACCAGGATGATCATTAGCAGAACAAGGATAAGTTTAACGCGGGCATCCAGGTTGTGAGTGAAAGAACTCCGGGATGCGTCCCAATCGATAGATGTTAGTTCGTCTATCATCGCATTTCCGGTTTTTCAGATATAAGCGAGTAGAGAGCCTGCTCAACATCCTCGAATCTGTACCCTGCCTTAATTGGCACTCCGCGGCTTTGCAGGGAAGTGACCAGCCTTGTGAGAATCGGAACATCCAGCCGTGCCCTTGAGAGAAGTGATACATCTGCAAATATCTCTTCAACCGTCCCCTGCCCGATAACCTCTCCGGTATGCATAACATAGACATACCGGGCCAGATCAGGAACAAGGTCAACATGATGGGTTGAAAACATCAGTGATATCTGCCTGGTCTGCACAAGTCGTCTTAAAAGCCCAATTAACTCCCTAATTCCGAGAGGGTCAAGGCCGGATGTGGGTTCGTCAAGGACAAGAATCTCGGGATTCATGGCAAGTATCCCAGCGATAGCAACTCGCTTTTTTTCCCCACCTGAAAGGTGATGCGGGGGCCTGTCTGCCAGATGCTCAACCTCAAGGAGCTGGAGCGATTGATTCACCCTCTCCTGAATTGCTTCAGGGGAGAGACCAAGGTTGGTGGGACCAAAGGCGATGTCTTCCCAGACAGTAGGAGCAAAAATCTGGTCGTCTGGGTTCTGGAAGACCATTCCTATCTTCTGCCTGACAACACGCAGGTTTTCTTTTGATACACGTTCTCCATCTACGAGTACTTCGCCACTTTTTGCAGTAATAATTCCGTTGAAGTGCTTCATCAGCGTGCTTTTACCTGCTCCGTTGGATCCCAGCAGTGCAACACATCCGTTGCGAGGCACGGCTACTGACACATTATGAAGGGCAGTAATGCCACCACGATATTCGTACGTGATCGCCCGTGTCTCAAGAATATTCATACGCTGTATCATGAGAATAGGTTGTCAGGATATTACTGTTTTACGGAATGTATGAAAAATATATCCGGTTTATTTCTTTGATCAGTTGATCTCATCCTCCAGAATTCAGAAAAATGTGAGCGGGTGCGTCTTATTA
>NZ_DATMYY010000122.1:0-7132 GCF_035560735.1 Methanospirillum sp. | reverse complement strand
AACTTCGTTTCATGTCTCATGTTCTACAACCATCATATCTGCTTCTTGCGATTATGACAACGGTTCTAATTGTCTCTATTGGGGGGGTTTTGGCAGAGGATACACTTTCTTCTGTATCTCCTGTACAGCAAACGCAATGTCTGACGCTCTATACTGAACAACTCCCACCATATAATTATCAGGAGAATGGGTCTGTAAAAGGATTTACTATAGATATTCTTAATGAAATCAGCGCAAAATCAGGATTAAATCTCTCTCCTGATATGATACACGTCGTTCCATGGGAAGAGGGCTACGAGGCTGCCCTTAATGGAACCAACACGGTCATCTTCTCAACTGCACGAATCCCTGAGCGTGAAAACCTGTTTAAATGGGTAGGACCGATATCCATTGAACGGTATGTTCTGTTCGCTCCCAATGAATCACCCATTACGGTAGATTCTCCTGAAAATTTGAAAAACTTAAGAATTGGTGCAATATCCGGGGATGCTTCAGTCTCCCAACTTCTTGCCAAGGGTGTGAATGAAAGCAGTATTGTCACAGCAGATACCATATCGGATCTCATCTCAATGACACATGACAAGAAGATTGATCTCTGGGCATATCCTGAAATCACAGGACAATATTATATCGGCCAGATAACTGGCAATTATGATTCATTTGCTCCGGTATATCCACTCGAAGGAGTAGGAATCTATTATGCTTTCAGCAAGGATGTTTCAGATGCAACAGTCGGTTCATATCAGAAGGCTCTCGATGAACTGAAACAGCAGAAGAATGAGACCGGAGTGAGCAGATATGATCAGATCCTTGGGCAGTATATCCCGAACACTGATTTGAATATTATTAGCAAGAGTAAATAATTCAGCAGGAGTTGATTGTATCTATCCACCTCCAACTTCTTTTCATATGAAATCAGACTATTAAATCTGCTTTTTTTGGAGGGTATCCCCGATCCTGATAACCTCCTGGACCAGGAGATCAAAGGCCTCTCTTTTGCTGCGATGATTTGTTATCGCAACATGCAGGTAATTTTTGTCTCGAATGCTTACTATTGATGAGACAGCAATCCCCTGCTCCTGGAGTTCTATCTCTATCTCTTTGTTCAGGATATTCAGGGAAGACGTCACGGCTCCGGGTATGACATACCTGAAATTTACAATATTTAAGGAGACCGGCATTGCCAGTTCCAGTTTTGGGTTGGCGGTGACCAGATCCGAAAGGTATTGGGCCTGGTCAATATTTTGTTGAATAAGACGTCCGTATTTGGCTGTTCCATTTTCTTTGAGCGTCATCCAGACCTTGAGGGCATGAAATCCCCTGGATATTTCAAACCCATAGTCGGAGAGCCATGGCACATCAACACCTGTCAACCCTCGTTCCCCTTACCCGTGAGCAAGGTATGTCGGAGTGAAAGAGAAGGCCTGGCGGTGTTCATCTCCATTTCTAATAAGAATACATGCGACCGGATACGAGAGGTACAAATAGAATTGTTAAAACAGATTTGGGATTATCTTATTCAGACAGGTCTTCCAACGCCGATCTGCATGAGATCCTCACCGATGATGACTTTTACTGTTGTATTCTCTTTAACCTTCTCAAGATGTTCCTCCGGTGTATTGCCGGGAACAATGTGATTGAGCACTAGGGTCTTAACCCTGCATGATTCAGCAACGGAACCAACTTTATCGATTGAAGTATGTGAAGAGAGCATATGTTCTTTAAGAGCTGCCATCTGGCTCCCGGGTTTCGGATCTCCAAACTTCAGATCGATCCAGGCTGGATCAATAACCTCATGGACGAGAACATCAGCACCGGATGCAAGTTTTTGCAGGTTTCCATTTGTATCAGGGCCAGTATCACCTGAAAAAACTATTGAACCATCTGATGTATCAAAGCGGTACGCAAGAGCAGGATATACCTGATGGTGATCCACAAGAGTTGCTGTAACATTTACATTTTTGTCAGAGTAGACCTCAAACGGATCCATGGATGGACATGTCCCATTATTTGGATCGGATATAGCCACCGGCAGATGAATATCATCTGCTTCTGATCCACCTATCTCTTTTACCGTGATAAGTTTAGTGAAATCACGATATCCATCATCAAGAGTCATATCGTTGATACTCTGGGCAAATGCCTGCCATATAATATGAGTCATCTGCCTGAGTCCGGGTGTTGGTGTGACATCCTTGGGATCAGATGTGTCAGTGTATAGTATTGTACCTCCTCTCTCGGTATAGTTGGTCTTGTCTGTATCAAGTTCTCCACGGTTACCTGGTCCGAAAACCAGTAATGGTGATATTTTTGTCTCTCCGGTTTTTTGATCAATGGTAGTTCCAAGCCCTGCTCCTGGTCCGATAAGGAGAAGACTTGGATAATCTGCTGTATGATCCTGATGCAGATGAGTGAAGAACAGGGCTCTTGCATGGGAGAGAAAGGTTGATGACCCGTTTTCGACTCTCCCAGTTGGAGTATTAACAAAATCACCAGTATTGAACGCCTCAGATAGATGGGCTGCTGATCCCTGACCCATGTCAATAAGATACATGGTGTCTCCCACAACAACTGCTGAAGAAGAACTTGCACTCCTTGTTTCCGGATACCAGGAAACCCCGCCAGTTGTACCCAGAAGAACTATTTTAGTATGATAACTGTTGGAATCAGTTCCGGTAAGGACAGAGGCCGCAGTTGCCTCCTCTGCAATTACTATAACACAGGATACTCCAAGAACCAGTAGCAAGGTAAGCAACAGGAACCATCTATCGCCCATACCTTGGATAGAGTTTTGGGGAACATAAAATTTTCTCAGCATTCACTCTTCATTTCCTGCAATAATCACAAAAGTTGGACAAACAGGAAGACTAAAAAATCAGAAAATATTCAGTTCTCTCTCATTCTACCTGTAAAGCATCGTTCTATAATTTAACCAGGTTTTATATTCAGGATATCACTCTGGCTGTTACTACTTCTTCTTCCGGCTCCATTGGAATGAGTATCCATGCACAGATGTAAATCAGGATCCCGGTTCCGCAGGTAAATAATAGTAATAACGCGATTAACCTGATGATCACCGGATCAATATCCAGGTACTGCCCAATTCCACTGCACACTCCACCCAGGATTTTATCGTTTCGAGATCGGTATATCCGCTTATCTACCATGACATATCATGTTCATATCAAGACTCAAAAATTGTACTCCCTGAATGGAACCAGACCTCATCATGATTGACAAACTCGGATCACCTTCAGGTGATACACAACTTATAGTTCCCAGGAATCGCCATCTCATCCTTCTTGTCATCCTGGCTTGTGCATTCATGGGAGTTGTAGACATTCAGATCGTTTCAATTGCTCTTCCTACCATCACACATTTGCTGAATGCATCAGTTGGTCAGACACAATGGATAGCAACCAGTTATGTAATTACCGTTCTTTGCACAGTATTATTATTTGGAACCATATCTGCCGGGATTGGTAAAGGCAGAATACTAAAAACCGGAATACTGGTATTTACAATAAGTTCTCTTGCCTGCGGTCTTTCCACCACTCTCGGAGAATTGATCTTCTTCAGGGTACTACAGGGGCTTGGTGCTTCGCTGATGATGGGCGTTCTCATGGCTTTGATCATCGAAATTTTCCCTCCTCATGAGCGTGGAAGGGCGATGGGTCTTAACACAGCGGTGATAGCGCTCGGTCTTATTGTAGGACCATCTGCTGGTGGGTTTATTGTAGATGCAGCCGGATGGCCATTTATATTCTTCTTCAATATCCCGGTGGGCATCCTGCTCTTTCTCGGTGCCATTCACTACTTCCCAGGTGATAGAACCGTGAAGGGATACAAGTTCAGCGATTATATCGGTGCAATACTCCTCGTTCTCGTCATGGCAGCATTAGCCATGGTTTTTAATACTCTTGCAAATCCGCCAATCCAGGTTGTTTACCTGGGATTATGGTTCGGTCTTTGGATTACTCTTTTTGCTGCCTTTATCCTTCGTGAGCGATCTCACTCACAGCCTCTGTTATATCTTAGCATCTTCAGAAATCCCAGATTCGTTCTCCCCTCAATCAGTCTTGTCCTCTATCTTGCTGCAACCTTCATCCTTCTCACCGGCCAACCGTTTTACTTTCAGGGTGCGATGGGTCTCTCTCCCTCCCATATCGGTCTCATTGCATTGATCACTCCGGTTACGATGATTCTCTCAGCTCCCTTCTTCGGCTGGCTGTACGACCGGACAAAGTGGCGGGGATATACGGTCATCGGACTTGCCCTTATGGGACTTGCATATTTTGGCTGCGGTATTGCATTTTACCGCATGGAGTTTCTTCTCATTATCGTTTCATTTATCGCGACCGGAATAGGCAGAGCAATATTTCAGGGACCAAATGTGATTGAGATCATGGCTGCAGTCCCTCCTTCACTTCAGGGTATGGGATCAGGGCTGATTACGACACTGATGTATCTTGGCATTATGGTAGGCATCTCGCTCACTGCCATCCTTCTGACTGCAGGACTTGCAAGTTCTGGATATTATGGTCAGGTTCTTGATGCAGATCCCCATGTGCTCGCAACAATATTCGGGCAAATTATGGGTATTGGAGGTCTGATATGTCTTGTAGGAGCGGTATGCTCTTTTAGAAGAGAAAAGTCAGGCGGGTAAAAAAGTTATTTTTCTGTGATGACAGAAAAACCACACAACATTTAGCGCTGAATGATCTGTTTTATACGTATAGTTATTGTGTGGGTTCGATCTCGTCCTTTGGGTTTATCTCTGGTTCCTGGTTTGGACCTGCACCCGGGCATTGCATCTGGTGTAACCTAATGATCCCGTTACATGAACTGCAGACGTAAAATTCATCCTTCCAGCAGTCAGGACATGCCCACCGCCCACAAATCACGCATTGCCGTAATGATGGTACAGGGGCAGCCCGGTGACAGAGATCGCAGATGTATCGTGAAAACGACTCACTATCCCTGACCGGTGGTTCACCCTGTCTGCGAATCTCACCGATCACAGAGCGAAGATGGGAGTAAAAACTCCCTGTCTGCTCACTTCCTGCCGGATTTTTCTGTTGCCAGGGAATTTTCCAGGGCATTTAGCCGACCCTCGAGATCTTCCAGAGTGGTCTTCATCTCGCTCTCATATTTTTTCAGTGTCACAATCCGCTCTTCATCGCGGGTAAGTGCTGCGTTTCTATCTTCCTTGAACGAGTTCAGGACCGGTCTGCGTACCAGTGACCACTCCTCAACAAACCGCTCAAACTTCCGGTCAAGGTACTCATCGACCCTGCTTTCAACTGGCCTGCTTATTGCAATTCTGCCACCTGATCCCTTGAAGAAGTAATACACCAGGAAGATTATCAGGATCGCAAGAACAACAATCAGAATTATCTCTTCCGGAGTCATTTCACTTTCTCCTTTAGCAGGCGGACACGTGTTTCAAGATCGCTTAGTTTGGTAGAGGTTTCGCGTTCAAACGACTTCAGACCTACAAGTTCATCCTGAACACGGTGAAACCGCTGGGTGAGATCGGTGAGATCATTTCTGGTGGAGAGCTGCCACTCTTCGATGATCATGCTCATTCTGCGGTCGAGATATCCGGAGAGGTAGTTATCTAATTTCATACTTTCTTCTCCAGTTCTTCGATTGCCAATTTCAAGTCTGAAGTACGTTTCTCCAGATTTGATTTCTCAACCACCAGTCTCTCCACTTCATATGAGAGGAACTCAAGTTTCTGTTTCAGGTGGCGGAGATCATCATCAGTCACAAGTCCCCACTCATCAATGACTGCTTCAGCATTGCGGTCAAAGAATGAGTCGAGTTGTTTGTCTAAAGTAGGAATTGAATCGGCTACCGATCCAGGCAGTGAACTTAGTTCCTGCATATAATTCTTAGTTCTGGTAAATGTTGGATACATGCCCATCACAGAATCTTCTTCTCTTCATCCTGAATCTTGGTCAGCATTCTATCGAGTTTCTCATCCTTGATCATATTCTCAAGTTTCTGGATCCTTCCTTCAACAAGTTTCTGTTTTACAAAGATGTCAGATTGAAGGGATGCATTCAGATCTTCGAGTTCACGCATCGACGAGAGTTTATCTTCACTTATTCTGAGCAAGGAGGGCCCTTTGGTACTTGAGTCTTCCTTGAGAATACCAAGTTTTTCCCGCTCGAGTTCAAGTTCAAGCTTCCTGTTGTTGGTTTTCATCAGGCGGATCTCACGAACTATGAGGAAGATGAAGACAATGACTCCAAAGATGATGGCAATACCGATAAGCCCGTCGTTTGTAAACGTGACTTCCACGTCTACCCCTCCAGCAGCTTAGTCGTATACTCAAGACCCTTATCTGATCCAGCCAGGTATACGAGGTCTCCAGTTTCAAGTACTGTCGAGTCGCCCAGGGGTATGACGGCATCAGCCCGTTGAACCGCAATAATCATCACTTCAGGGGGGATAGTCAGGTTCTGGATTGATCTTCCAGCTACTGTTGCAGCTTTCACCTGGGCAGCATGTTTCTCACCCTCGCTCTCGAGAAGCAGTTTTTTCAGTGCTGCTGCGTCTTCCGGTTTAAGTGATTTCAGACCAGCCTCTACTGCTGCATTAAATCGCGAAGTCGGGACAAGTTCCTTGATACGTGCTGCAGTCTCACGTCCTGCCTCCCCGATCTTTTCTCCAATTGGGGTGACCTCTTCTACAATCTTTGTAGAGACTTCTTTGGCTTTTTCGTGAATACCTTGGGCAGCCTGACTCGTTCCTTCTCTGATACCGGCCGTCTTTTCAGAGAGTGTCTCCCCGATATCCTGGACTCCCTGGTTGATCTTTCCGGCAAGTTCTCCGGCTGCTTCTTTGACCTGTTCAGTAACTGGAACCTTTCTTTTGACATGCACATCAGTGCCATCAGTGATACCGAGTTTCTTGAGATCCTCCTCACTGATCCTGATCTGGCCCTGCTCGACGAGTGCGTCAGCGTACACGGTCAGAGTGATTGAAGCCCCTTCGGAAGTAACAACCTCAACCTCGGTTTTGTCATCGATACCGATTTCCGTAAGCAGGCTGCTATGGACTCGTGCTCTACCGTGACCAGGCATGGCACGTTTTATTGCCCGCAGGATAACTTCTTCCATAC
>NZ_DATMYY010000121.1:0-3475 GCF_035560735.1 Methanospirillum sp. | reverse complement strand
ACAAAACCAATATCTTACAAATTTCCATTTCGCCATGCTATTCGTGATTATATCTTCAATTATCTCTCTAACTCTATGTATTTCTGCCAGAAAGATATCATCAGACATCATGAGAAAAACCAAGCCCGAACAAACTTGATTTACCGGTGAAAAATAATGATCAAAAGCCGATACCCCCTGAATCATGCCCAACAGAGGATATATCTCGTTGAATCGATAAATCCCGGCACAGTCATGTGGAACATGATGGCAACTCTTGAACTGGAGTATTCGGTATCATACGAGAGCATCCATCAGGCATTAACCGAAATTATCAGACTTGAAAAGACTCTGTCACTTCGAATAGGGATAGAAACAGGTATCCCTTTTCAGTATTATTCAGAAGGGTCAATCCCTATTGAGTACATCAGTTTCAGAAACAATGGGGGAAAAGCAGGATATCTTGAATGGCTTGCTAAAGAGAGATTAATTCCCCTTGATTTAATAAAGGGGGGGGCACTTGCTAAATTTGTCATTATTGAGATCTCAAATCAGCAATACATGGTTTTTTGCAATACCCATCATATTATTATTGATGGAACATCAATCGCGATACTTATAAGCAGGATTGCCCAGGTAATTCGTGAAGTTTCATCGGGAAAGACTCGAACAGTTCATTCAGTCCCTCATTTTCCACTATTCACTTCATACGAAGAGTCGTACATTTCATCTGCGGATTACAAGGCAGACAAGGAATTCTTGCAGAAGAAAACCGGTACAATTCCTGAACCTGTATCATTTACATCTCACAGATCTGACAATATTAAAAGGGAAACCTTTGTTTATCCTGTTTCCTCTGAAATCTGCAATACAGTATACCAATATTGCAACCGGATAAAAACATCACCGTTCCGGGTCTTTTTAACTGCTTTTACATTATACACCTCACGTCTGACCGGAAATGAGGAGATAGTACTGGGGACTGCCTTTGCAAACCGGTATCCGGAGGAGATGCATGATGCCCTGGGGATGTTTGTCTCAACATCACCGTTATTCCTCACCTGCAATCCAGAATATTCATTTTATGAACTACTTACATCAGTAACCTCAGTCCTTAAGGAGACACAGACCCATTCACGATATCCATATGAATCATTTATCTCAGATGTCAGAAACAAGACTGGAGAGACCTATAATTTTATAGATTACACGTTTGTTCAGAACATTTTCATTGAAGCCGGATCAGATGCGAAAGCAACATATCATCCTCCGGTTGAATCAGAAAACAGTCTTTGTATATTCTGCAGAACTGCCGGCAAAGGTGAGGAAGTACCGATAGATCTCTATATTGAATACAACCCTGAATTATTTACAAAGTTAGCAATCGAGAGGATTGCTGGCCATATTGAATCTATTGTAAGAACCGGATGTTCATCATCAGATTTGAAAGTCAGGAGTTTCAGGTTCCTTGGTGAAGATGAAACAAATCAGTTACTTTGTGGATTCAACTCTCGATCCGATCTCTCTCCTGAACACTGTCTGCATGAGTTAATTCATAACCGGGCTATCAGGCAACCAGATAATGTCGCCATCGTGTATCAGAACACACGCTACACATATGCTGAACTTGATGAGATGTCAACAATCCTGGCTGAAAAACTGGTGAAGCTGGGAGCTGGCAAAGATCAGTTTATGGGAATTCTTGCTGATCGCTCTGCATTTCTTGTCATCGCCCAGGTAGCGGTGCTGAAATCAGGAGCAGCATTCATGCCCATCGATCCTTCATATCCCCCTGATCGTATCAGGTACATGATTGCAGATAGTGCCTGCACGATTATGCTCGCAAGTCCCAAATTTATCAGATTTCTGGAAGACAACGCAGTTGAAATTCCAAATATTATCGACCTGACAGATCCTGACACATTTTTAGGTACTCATGTATCATATGAGGACAGGGGGGCACCATCTGATCTTGCTGTTCTCATCTATACATCTGGCTCAACAGGAAACCCGAAAGGGGTCATGCTTGAGCACCGGTCATTTGTTAACTTCTCCCATTGGTTTATTGATGAGTTTTCCCTGACCGATACAGATAACGTAGCTAAACATGCCAGTTTCAGTTTTGATCTCTCGATGCTCGAGATCTACCCGACACTTATTACCGGTGCTACCCTGCACATTATCAGTGAAGAGATCAGGTTCTCTCTAAACCATTTAAACGAATATTTTGAAGAGAACGAGATCACTATTGTCGGATTTACAACCCAGTTCGGCGAACAGTTCATGGAATATGTCGACAATTTATCGCTCCGATGCCTTTTGACCGGTGGAGAGAAACTCAGGAAATTTAAAAAACGCCCCTATACCTTATACAACGCCTATGGGCCGACAGAATGTACAATAATGGCAACATATTTCAAAGTGGAGCAGGATTTTGAGAATATTCCGATCGGATTCGCAATTCCAAATTATCAGATAACAATCATTGATCACTGGAATAATCTTCAGCCAATAGGGGTTCCCGGGGAATTGTGTATATCCGGCATTTCTCTCGCTCGGGGATATCTGAATCTCCCTGAAAAAACTGCAGATATGTTTATTGAAGATCCTTTCATGCCTGGAGAAAGGTTCTATAAAACCGGGGACCTTGCCTGCTGGACTGAAGACGGATGTCTCCTTCATCTCGGCAGGATGGACAGACAGGTAAAGATAAGGGGATTTAGGATAGAACTTGGAGAGATTGAAAAGGCTCTTATGGAGATTTCTGAAATCTCTGAAGCAGCTGTAATCGATTTCAGGGATGATACTGGAAGAATCTCACTTTGTGGCTATTATGTACCGTCTGGACCCATAGAGCAGGAAACCATAAAAGAACGCCTCCATTCTGCCATTCCCGAATTTATGGTTCCATCCTTTCTTGTTGCTATTGATGAAATACCAAAGACACAAAGTGGTAAAATTGATCGGAGAAATCTCCCAAAACCAGAACAGTCATCAACACAGAAAGAGTTTGTTGAACCTAAAAGTGATGAAGAGGTAGCCATTGCACGGATATTTGAGGAAGTTCTTGGCCTTCAGCCGGTTGGAGCCCTTGATGATTTCTTCTCAATTGGTGGTGACTCAATCAAGGCAATTCTGGTTATATCAAGACTAGAATCAGAATATTCATGTAGTATACCATTCCGTGACTTTTTTAGATTGAAAACACCACGGGGAGTCAGTTCTCTTGTTGCCAAACAGGCAAAAAAACAATTCCCAAAGATAGTTTCTGCGCCCCTTTCACGTATCTATCCGGTAACAGAGCCACAACAGCAGCTCTTCATGCTTGAGCAGCTTAAGACCATACAAAATGCATATAGTATTCCCCTGGTCCTTGAGATTGAAGGAGATCTTGACAAAAAACGTCTTTCAGATTCGCTGATGATTCTCTTTCAGAGGCATGAAGTATTCAGGACAAAATTTTCAATTGAAAACGGAGAGACAGTTCAAATAATAG
>NZ_DATMYY010000120.1:0-3127 GCF_035560735.1 Methanospirillum sp. | reverse complement strand
ATTTAAAATGATGTAACAATCATTTTCTCCGACTATTCATACTCTCATGCCAGATTCTCCGTTTTAATCACCGAACATCACATGATCTCAATAGACTATCCGGGAGAGGTAATGGGCTGAAAAAAAGGGTTGGGAGATCAGATCAGGATTCCAGGTCTTGTAATAGAGCAACAGTTGAATTCCCGGTTTTCAGAGCCGGGACTGTATCAATATCAAGATACTGACCCTTCTTCAGGGTGTAATTCGGCCAGGTGATATTCATTCCTCCATTTGGATCCCCGGTCTTCGCGAACCGTGTCCAGAGATCTACCACATTTGCGCCCACTGCCGGATCTGAAGGAACTCCCGGAGCTCCAAACAACAGTAACGTCTCACTTCCATGAAAAGCACCTAATGGCTGCCCGGGAAGGACATACGAGTACCGGTACAGGTATGTGTCAGGGCTGATATCTCCCATGGATCCTGCTGCAAACTTCA
Organism: Methanospirillum sp.; assembly: GCF_035560735.1. Classification (GTDB taxonomy): domain Archaea; phylum Halobacteriota; class Methanomicrobia; order Methanomicrobiales; family Methanospirillaceae; genus Methanospirillum. The sequence goes on along the minus strand of NZ_DATMYY010000120.1, from coordinate 2,650 downwards.
CCGAGTCACTGAAATCATAATCTGTCATGATCTCTGCCAGTCTGAGCTGTACTTCAGCAGTTGAATTTACAGGATATTTTTCTAGAACCGCACCTGCCTTATCCCCGAACCGGTTTGTAAGGAAAGTTATGTACTCATCAACCGTCATATTGGCATCAGCCGCAAGGGTAGTTCCATCATTGGCGTTGTTCCCGATCATAAGAGGGACCGGATTTTCCTGATGGAGACGGAACACAGTGTCCAGAGTGTCAGGGAGAATCCATCCGTCAACCGTTGGCTCAAACATGACCGTGTGGGTACTCCAGAATGAGGACGGTGTCCATGGTGTTGCATTGATTAGATCTTCAGGACTGATATTTCGCATCTGCTCAATGACACCAGGCCCGGAGCATCCGAGTTTTTGTGCAAACCATTTACCAAATTCTTCAGCGTTCGCTTTGGAGTGGGTGGCATTGATAATCGCCCCATCCGCCCAGAAAGGACCACTCTGAACAATTGCCTGCTGGTAAAGTCCCTTGCTCTCCGGGCTTGCCAGATGGATGAGAACACTTTCCGCTCCCGCAGACTGCCCAAATATCGTTACCCGGGATGGATCACCACCAAACGATTCGATGTTTCGTTGGACCCACTCTAGAGCAGCAATCTGATCGAGAATTCCGTAATTTCCTGAACTATTATGGATAGATTCGGCATCCAGTTCAGGGTGGGAAAGAAAACCCAGTGCTCCAAGCCGGTAATTTGGAGTGACCACGATGACTCCTTTTTCTGCCAGGGTGGTTCCATTATAGGCTGGCATGGATCCAGCCACATCAGCAAATCCCCCTCCATAAAAAAAGACCATAACCGGAAGTTTTTCGTTATCGCTCTTTGCCGGGGTCCAGATATTAAGACACAAACAGTCCTCGCTCATGTTGAGCGGCTCAGATCCTGATGAGGGAGTCTTATCGGTGGAAACCCGCTGAGGGCAGGTTGCAGAATATTCTTTTATCTCTTTCACACCATCCCAGGGTATCGGGGGTGCTGGCGGTTTCCATCGCAGTTCTCCGGTTGGTGGTGCAGCAAATGGGATGCTGTGAAAGACACGGAGATTATCCTGCTGAAAACCTGATATCAAACCAGCGTCCGTTTTTACAATTGTCGATGGGGATTCATTCTGTGAGGATCCGGTAGATATCCCAATAATTACCAGGCAGACTATCAAGATAGAAAGGATTGTCAGAAATTGTTTCATACAGATTCCACTCTCCTGCACTACCAGATAGAAAGGCCAGATCCTCAAAGGACGGGAATATCCAGGTAATTTTGCAACGTAGAGGATGTAAAAATCTACCCTGTAGCGCTCGTGAGTATGTATCTGAAAAGAAGTTAAGTCTATGGATCTATCAGAGACCCAGGTTTTTTATCAGATTTAGATTGACATTTTGTCCTAATTCTTGAGATTAGAATATTTCAGACCTATTCGATATTGATATCCGGGTGTGTGAGGATGTATGAATATGGATCATGCACAAGAGGCAGTAGATCTGCTAGCTGAAGGATATTCCTGTTCCCAGTCTGTCTTTTCAGTGTATGCAAAAGAATATGGACTCGACCCGGCTCTGGCACGAAAGATCGCAACAGGATTTGGAGGAGGCGTTGGCAGGACCGGAAATATGTGTGGGGCGGTTAGCGGTGCCATACTGGTTCTTGGCCTGGCTAGCGGGATGAATTCTCTGCAGGAGTCAGACTGGAGAGGGAAGAGTTATTCTCTTGATAAAATGTTTATTGAGAAGTTTGTCTCCAGATTTGGGTCTATCCAGTGTCCGGATCTCCTTGGGTATAATATGGCGATTCCAGAAGAACTGGCAGAATCAAAGAGAGTTGGAGCTGCAAAGAAAGTGTGTCCGGAGTTGGTCCGGGGAGCGGCAGAGATCCTTGAAGAGATGTTAAAAAAGGATGAATAATTCATGAATACACCAGATCTGACTAGTAAACATTCTTTGCAATAGGCACTTATAGGTAAACAAATATAGACTCATGAATGGAGAACTGTTCATGAAACCATTCTTTTCCCTCCTTATATGCTGCCTCCTGGTAACACTATTTACAGTATGTGTTCATGCTGATTCAGGAAATGATTTACTCAACACTGGAAATACTCTGCTCTATAAAAATAATGACTATTCCGGTGCATTGGATGCGTTTGAACAAGGTATTCAATTAAATTCCACTAATATTGCGCTATGGAATGGTAAAGCCTACGTTCTTCTGAAATTAAATCGCTATTCCGAAGCACTTGATGCAGTGAACCAGGCTCTTGAAATTAATCCAAGTTCTGCCCAGGCATTAAACACGAAAAAATCAATATCAGACTTCCTGGGAAAAGAGACATTCTTTAAAAATGGGAGCGATTCTCTGTTTAATCAGGGGAGTGGTTTACTTACGAAGAAGGATTATTCTGGAGCTTTAAAAGCATTTACCCAGGATACTCAACAAAATCCAGAAAGTGCTGATGCATGGACAGGAAAAGGATATGTCCTTTCTACATTGGACAAGGATAATGAAACAGTTGATGCTTTAACTAAGGCACTGGAGTTGGATCCTAACAACTCATTTGCAAAAGAAACGATGAAAAATTTTGCTAAACATTTGGCTGATAAGGGAAATGCTC
>NZ_DATMYY010000119.1:0-23947 GCF_035560735.1 Methanospirillum sp. | reverse complement strand
GGATAATGGATCTTTAACAGTAGAATCACAGGTTGGCTGATATTTCGTAATTATATTTCAATAACTGATCAAACATGATCCATGCCCAGATCTATGGTAATACCCAAAATATCTGGCACACGTTTCTTGAAGACCGCTTCTGCGATGGCAGACAGGCCACGGGCTGCAGTCCACTCATCCAGCACAAGAGGCCGGGTGCCAAGAAGCTGGGTCACTCCCGGTTCCACTGCCTCTGCTAAACTTCCACAGAGGGCAACCGGGGCTCCTGGCGCTAATAGGGCGAGAGATGCACATTCCATTGCTGCAAACATGGCAAGGGCAGGGATCTGCTGATCTTCAGTCAATGTTTTTCCTACACCTGCCTGGAGAAATGCATCGTTTGCAGAGATAGTGCGGTTGTCAACTGCCCTGATTGCATCCAGATCAAGTGCCCCGTGAACCCTGCCGGGGGCAAAGAGACAGGCATCAAAACCTCCGACGATACGTCCATCTTTTACCAGCAATGAAACAGTATTGGAGCTGATATCACAAACAATACAGTCAGGCCCCAGATGCCGGGTCACTTCATACGCAATCCCAATCTTTTCAGGACTTGCCTGATGGGAATATGCCTTGAATCTGGGATCTGTGGGAGAACCACGGTGAAGCCCGGGAATGGCTACTGCAGGAATACCACTTTTCTTAACCTCATCAAATACCCGGGTACCTCCACCCGTATGTTCACCAGCGCCCTCCCGACTCACTAGGCCCCGGTTTGTCAGATTCTGGATGCTGGTAATTGCCGAAAAGTTGTCTCCCATTGAATAGGTTACTGCAATTCCTTCAATATCATCCAGAGTATTATAAGGAGTGAGGCGTGCGAGATCGGTCATGTTAAACCCGGTCGCTTCCTTACGCGGTATTTTAAAACAGGCATCCGCTCCTGCAAACCGCATGGCTGTTGTTCCGTGATCGATCCCGATGAACATGGCTTACGCTTAGGTAGAAGGAGAGGAATATTTGTATGAATGCGTAGTATCGTAACCGGCGGAGCCGGATTCATCGGTTCTCATATAGTTGATCACCTTGTAGCGCAGGGAGATGAGGTTGTGGTGATCGATGCCCTCCTTGCCGGAGACCTGCGTTTCATAAGCAGACACCTTGATTCAGGGGCAGTCACATTTGTCAGGGCAAATTTGCTTGAACCTGGATGGCAGGATGCATGTGCAGGAGCAGACCGGGTATGGCATATCGCAGCAGATCCTGATGTACGGGAGAGTGCGGTAACTCCCGATGCACAGCTCAACAATACTATCATCGCAACCCATCGGGTGCTCGAAGCGATCAGATTTCACAAAATACCAGAAGTCGTCTTCACATCTACTTCCACCGTGTATGGAGAAGCAACCATCATCCCGACACCTGAAACCTACACCCCAATGGAACCGGTATCAGTGTATGGTGCAGCAAAACTCGCCTGTGAAGCCCTGATATCAGCATACTGCCACAGCTTTGGAGTAAAGGGGTACATATTCAGGTTCGCCAACATCATCGGTCCGCGAAGCGGTCACGGAGTTATAACCGACTTTATTAAAAAACTCAGGGCAAATCCGAAAGAACTTGAGATCCTTGGGGACGGAAAACAGACAAAATCATACCTTGAGGTGACTGCCTGTGTTGCAGCAATCTCATACGTAATTGCTCACGCCAATGATCAGGTGAACACATACAACATCGGGTCTGAGGACTGGATAGATGTGACTACCATTGCAGATGTCCTAATTCAGGAAGCTGGTCTTTCCGGAGTTTCATACAAGTACACCGGAGGAAGCCGGGGCTGGGTCGGAGATGTTCCAAAGATGCAGCTCTCGGTTGAAAAACTCAAATCTCTCGGATACACACCAACGATTGGCAGTCATGAGAGCGTCAGGCTGGCAGTAAGGGCAGCTCTTTCGGGGCAGGAATGAAGTATCTGATCGTCCTCGGGGACGGTATGGCAGATGAACCGATCGCGGAGCTCGGGGGAAAGACACCTCTTGAAGTGGCTGAAACGCCGTTTATGGATCAGATTGTACGGGAAGGGGCTATGGGTCTGCTCAAAACCGTTCCTGACGGGTATCAGCCGGGAAGTGATATCGCAAATCTGGGTGTGCTCGGATATGATGTGAAAACCTGCTACACGGGAAGAGGAGCTCTTGAGGCTGCAAGTATGGGCATCGATCTCGGACCTGCTGATATGGCATACCGGTGCAACCTTGTCACCATCACAAACGGAGTGATGACAGACTTCTCTGCCGGACACATCAGCAGTGCAGAAGGGGCAGCACTACTCGAGAGCCTGAACGAAGAACTCATACGTACCGATCAACACAAGGCTATCTTCTACCCTGGTGTAAGTTACCGTAACCTGATGGTCATCCCGAATGGAGGCGGAGTTGAGTCTACACCACCCCATGATATTGCAGATCAGGAGATCGAGACCTGGTTGCCGAAAGGACCAGATAGTGAATTTATTCTTACCCTCATGGAGACCAGTAACAGAGTTTTTGCTGATCACCCGGTGAACCGTGAACGAATTGCTGCAGGTAAAAAACCGGTGACACATATCTGGCCCTGGAGTAGCGGTAAGAGACCGGATATATCACACTTTTCAGAAAGATGGGGAATTTCTGGTGGGATGATTTCAGCAGTGGATCTCCTCAACGGTATCGCAAAATATGCAGGAATGGAGATCATACGGGTGCCTGGTGCAACAGGATTTCTTGACACTGATTATAATGCAAAGGCCCGGTACGCGATAGATGCGCTCAAGCATCTAGACTTTCTTTATCTCCATGTCGAGGCTCCTGACGAGGCTGGTCACATGGGAGATTTAAAAGAGAAAATCCTTGCAATCGAGCGGGTAGATACCATGCTTGGCACCATCATGCAGGAGTTTGATGGAAGGATTGCAGTTCTTCCTGATCATCCAACCCCGATACGGTTGAAGACACACACCATGGATCCGGTCCCCTTTGCAATCAGAGGGATAAAAACAGACGGATGTACAAGATTCTCAGAGAGTGAAGCTGTATCTGGCGGCTTTGGAGCGATGAAAGGGACAGACCTTATCCCTCTGCTCCTCTCATGAGAAAAACAGATAGAAACGTATCCAATAATCAAATTTAACCGACAGAATCTAGTCATCCTGCCTCCAATAAGTCATCAACACCGGCCTCATTCTCACAAATAACCGGCCGTTATATAAAGGGGAAGCAATGCCGAAGAAGAGTTTACTGATGTGGGACGAGACCCTCTTCCGGGACCCCGATGTTTTTGAGATCGATTATATTCCGGATCAGTTCAATTATCGTGAAAACCAGATGCGCGAACTCTCGTTCCTGCTCAAACCTGGACTGAAAGGAGGAAGACCACTTAACGCCATCATCAAGGGAACACCCGGAACTGGAAAGACCACATCAGTAAGGAAGATCTTCTCCGATATCGATGACATTGATTCCATGATGGTCCCTGTTCAGGTAAACTGTCAGATAGAAAATACACGCTTCTCAATTCTTTCAGAGATATACAAAAAACTCACAGGACATGGCCCTTCAGCTGCAGGAAACTCATTCAAAAGGGTCTTTGAGTCTATTGCACAGTCAATGGTGGAACAGAACCGGGTTGTGGTTGTTGCCCTTGATGATGCAAACTATCTGCTTGTTGAGAATGAACTCAACAAGATTCTCTACATCCTTCTCAGATCTCATGAGGCATACCCCGGGACGAGGGTCGGAGTTATCGTTATCATTTCAGATATGGAGGTTGATCTCTCCCGCGAGATCGACAGCCGTGTCAGGTCAGTGTTCTCCCCAACTGAGATCTACTTCCCTCCTTATGCAGAGGCTGAAATCTTTAACATCCTTCGTGAACGGGTACTGCAGGGATTTTATCCAGGTGTCCTCCCTGATGAGATGCTCAGAATCATTGCTGCCCATACGATGGCAGCAGGAGATCTCAGGGTCGGGATTGATATGCTGAAACGCTCTGCACTAAATGCAGAGATGGCAGCAGAACGTGAGATCAGCAGAGAGCATATCAGAGAAGCATATAAAGTTTCAAAATATGTCCACCTCCAGTACAGCCTCAAATCCTTAAGTTCAGATGAAAAAGATCTGATAAAACTGATTGCAAAGGCATCCAAGGCTGATGAGCAGCTTACAACCGGCGATCTCTTCGAGGTTGCAAAAAAGGACCTGAAAATTGGATACACATCCTTTTATGAGATGGTCCAGAAACTGGACAGCCTCCGCCTGCTTAATCTTCAGTTCAAGGAAGGAAGAGGACGGACACGCCTGATCAATCTCCGTTACGATCCTGATAAAATTCTTTTATATCTATAAAAGGGCGTACAAAGAGGGAATCGAAGTCTTCAATACCCTTCCATCCCAGATGTAAGTGTACTCCATGGGGGTTCGAACGTGATAAGTGTTAATGAATTAGCTCTTGAGATATTCGATAATCTCGCAAACTATTCTGAAGATTTTAATGTCGCATACCATGAACTTGACAATGGTGCCAAGATTGTGGACTGTGGTGTGTCTGTAGCCGGAGGATATGCAGCAGGTCGAGCATTTACTGAGATCTGTATGGGAGGTCTTGGAGAGGTCAACTTCAGGATGGGGCAGATCAAGGATGTGCCGATGCCATTCATCGAAGTCAGCACTGACTTTCCTGCGATCTCCTGTCTTGGCGCACAGAAGGCCGGATGGACAGTAAAGGTAAACAACTACTTTGCAATGGGTTCAGGTCCTGCACGTGCACTTGCACTCAAGCCAAAGCACACCTTTGAGGTCATCGGGTATGAAGATGAGAGCGACGATGCAGTCATCGCACTTGAGTCAGACCACCTGCCAAACGGCGAAGTCATGGAAAAGATCGCTAAGGAATGTGGCATCGAGGTTGAGAACCTCTGTGCAGTTGTCGCACCAACCGCATCCATTGTCGGTTCCATCCAGGTTTCAGGGCGCTGCGTTGAGACTGCAATCTACAAGCTGAATGAACTCGGCTTTGATACCAAGAAGATCACAGCAGCAATCGGCTGTGCACCAATCCCACCGGTAAAGGCAGATGCTACCAAGGCGATGGGCACTACCAATGATGCAACCATCTACCATGGTCAGATCAACCTCACCATGAAGGCACCGGAGATCAAGGATTACCTTGACAAGATTCCAAGCAACAAGTCAAAGGGATACGGCAAGCCATTCTACGAGATATTCAAGGAAGCAAACTTTGATTTCTACCAGATCGACACCTCACTCTTCTCACCAGCCGAAGTCACAATCAATGAACTGACTGAAGGCAAGGTGTACCATGTTGGGGCAGTCAATCCTGATGTCGTCCTCAAGTCCTTCGGTTACCTGTAAAATTATTTCAGGTACCACCTTTTTTAGATACCACCCGATAAATCGCTCTATTCGTAACGGACTGTAACTCACGCTAGGAACTTAAAAAAAGAGTTATGCCTCGATACCGAGGGCAGTGAGAAGGTCTGCAAGAGGAATGCCATGAACGGCAGCAGCCTCGCTGACAGTTTCGCCACGGCTGATTGCACATCCAACGCAGCCCATGCCAAACCGTGCAAAAACTGCCCCGGCATCAGGTTTTTCCTGAAGAACTTCAAGGATTGTTGAGTCCTTGTTTAATGCCATGTGTACTATGTTGCAGATCACTACGGAAAAAAGATACGGTGCAGGATCCCCGGACTCAATTGTCAGAATAAATACGAAACAGATTGATACCTGAAGATCACATAAAACATCAGGAGAAAGGTACTCGGTGGGCAGTCACCCTAGCTGATACCTGCACATAGATTATGCTCTGGATATCCACCCGTTGTTTAAAGGATTCTCCACTTGAGGTTACGCTTGAGAATCTGGGATCGCTTACCAGGGGAGTCGAGATAATTGATGGGGGAGTACATCGTATCCCTTCGGTAAGCCTTCTTGAGTCGTTTCCGTACCGGTACTCTATAAGGCTTCCTCAGCTTGATATCAACCTGTCAAGTATTCTTGAACCGGTCAGGCAGGCATCCGTTGCTGTTGTTATAGAGCGATTTACATTAGCAGCTGAAGTAAATGCTGATGTCATCGTGAACCCTGGATACCTGACATCGCTTTCAGAGTTTGCACAGGCACGCAAACAACTCTCGCGGTCGAGTAGGGATCTGATCCAGGCAGCCGATGAGTATGGGGTCAGGTTCCTGATCAGAAATACCGGGCGATGGGCTAATTATCTGCTCAGAACACCTGAGGATCTTGGGATGGTCAGCCAGGTACCCCTTGCACTGGATATTGGGCATGCCCATGTAAACGGATGCCTCCCCCAGTTCCTGCATGACGGGGCAAGCAGGTACATGTATCTGTATGACTGCAAAGGCATCTCTGAAGAACATCAGGAGATAGGCAAAGGATCTATCAACTTCAGCACGATTGCCACTGCCATGTACGCCCACGGTGCCCAGGGAGTTGTAGATGTCCCAACCTACCGGGGTGCATACAACAGCGTCAGAGCACTTCGCGAGTTTGGAATCGGATAATACAAAATTTTCTAAATATATCAATGACCAGATACAGGATTCTCTCATGGAACGTGAACGGACTTCGTGCAATCGCAGGTAAGGAGATCCTGGATAGCAAAACATTTCCTGATTTTCTCATTGACGATAAGCCGGATATCTGTGGGCTACAAGAGACCAAGGTTGATGCAAAAAGCCTGCCACCAGGCCTTGGGCGGATAGGTGACTACTTTTTTTATTTGAATCCGGCTGAGCGAAAAGGATACAGCGGGGTTGCACTCTATACCAGAAGGGAACCAGAGAAGATCTCATACGGATTTGGTCACGATGAATTTGACCACGAAGGTCGGACAATCGTTGCCAGGTACCCCGAGTTCACACTTTACACGATTTATTTTCCAAATGGGGGAGCATCAGAAGAACGGCTTGTATTCAAACTCAGGTTCTATGACGCATTCCTGAATCATGTTAAAGAACGCAGCGCAGCCGGTGAACGAATAGTCATCTGCGGAGATGTGAATACGGCACATCATCCAGTTGATCTTGCGAGACCAAAAGAGAACGAGAACGTTTCTGGATTTCTCCCAGTTGAACGCAGATGGCTTGATGAATTGATGCAGGCAGGATTCATCGATACCTTCAGACTCTTTGAGACCGAAGGTGGTCATTATACCTGGTGGGATTACAAAACCAGGGCACGCTCACGTAATGTCGGCTGGCGTATAGACTACTTTTTTGTAAATGAACTAATGAGAAAAAACGTGGAAGCCTCACTGATACGAAGTGATGTGATGGGTTCAGATCACTGCCCGGTTGAACTGGTTTTGTCATTCTGACATCCAGTCTTACCAGATGTGCAACTATGATATCGGGTACCTGAGCAGGGCAGCAACACCGCCAAGTTTCTCTAGCCGCTGACCAGGCTCAAATTCAGTTGAAAGGATCACCACGTCCGCCCTCATAGCTTCTGCTTCACTAACCAGGGCTGTCACATCTGGGTTGTGAAGACCTGTATCAGCAATGAGGAGCGTCTCTGTTGCCCCGAACTTTACACCATCAGAAACCTCCTGCATACCGTATGCTACTGGCTCACCTTTAGCGATCCTGGCCATGAGTTCATCAAGAAATCTGACTTCCCGTGCAAGCTGCAGATCACCGGTGAGTTTCTCAAGCACACCCTGCCCGATAACTTCCTGTACCGCTCCTCTGCCACTTCGCCTGGTCTCAATGACAAGAAGAGCACCTGCACGGTTCGGTTGGAGGGCTTTGAGTCTTCGTGCAAAGTCCTCTTTGATAAATCCGGGACCTGCGATGACGAGCGGACCTATCACCGGTTCAAGTACTGCAATGACAGCATCATACAAATCCTGCCTGGTGCTGCATTCCATGCCTTTTCCGCTCCCGGCTGTGAGGGAAAAGATCTGACGCGGCCCATAACTGTGCATCCGGTAGAGCTCTGCATCACCCTCCTCGATAGCCAGGATGTGAACAGCCTCTGCACCTGCACTCTTCACTGCACGGTCTATCCGGTCAAGGTCTGTCTGAAACCAGGTTCTGATAACCGAGATCTCATACCCGGGTTCAAGGTTCAGGGTATGATGCGAGCCCTCATCTACTCCTTGTTCAATGAGACCAAAGACCCGCAGGCGTATCGCATACTCATGAAACTCAACCTGCTCGACCCTGATACCAAGTCGTACCGGACGCTTCTCCTGCTTTTCTGGACGAATCTTATCGGTTGCCCCTTCAACACTGCGCAGGGTTGTTGCAAAGACAAGACAACCAGGGATTACCAGGTGTTTCAGATGCCAGAGATCATCCGATGACTCGGGAAAGAGTTTAATCTCTCCGAAGGAGCGCTGCATTTCACCGATATCTGCCTTCATGCCCCTCTCATGTCAGGCATCCTTTACCTCTTCCCTGATGTCAGAGCCACCCGGTGGGACAAAGGCAGCAATCGATTCGGTGTTGAGTGCAAACTTGAGCGCTTTCTGTTCAGACATCGGAAGCCGGTCCCGAAGAACCCGCACAACTTTTTTTGCCACATCGTTTGGCTCGAAGGTTCCGGGTGAAAGCATCAGGAAGAAGTCGGTCCGATTCTGCACAGCACTTGTAGGTCCTCCGATGATCCTGGTTTCTGGTTTCTTCTGCAGCCCTATCGCGATTTCAAGGGGGACAGACTTGAACCACTGCCTCTCACCCCTGACCACAAAAGAACCCCGGGAGAGATATTCACCAGATTCAGCTGTCTTTGAAACCTGATCAGGTCGGGCAGCATATACATCAGCGGTACCGAATCCGGAGCGCCATGCACCAGAGTAGGCGGCTGCAAACCGGGAGACCTCATCCCAGCATTCGGTCTTCCCTTTCACGACAACCACACTGGCTCCATGAATATCTGCATGGAGAAAAGTGTCCCCTCCTTCAAGGTACTTCTTGACAAGGTCCTCGTTTTGGCCTGCATCGCGGCCTCCGATAACCAGGATACCATCAGAGGTATAAAACCAGCGGAACCGGTGAAACCATTTGTTCTTGGGTTTGCTGTAGCCAGCAGCCTTTCTTACTGGTTGCTGGATCTGTCGTTCCATTGCAGCCTTTGCACCGGTAAGTTTCTTCTTGAACTTCTTGATCTGGTCATAATTGCGGCCGGCATTCTGCTCAACCGTATCATGAACAAAAATCTTAACCAGTATCCCAAGATCCAGATCCACTGCTGCTTCTGCAGGAAAAACCAGCTTTATCCGCTTCCCAACACCCTGGGTATCTGCTTTGAGAATATCTTCAATCTCCTGCCAGGATCTCATCTTTGATGCGGCACTCAAAGTGGTGATGACCTCCTGCACAAACGAGTACTCCTCATAGATCTTCTCTACGATCTCTTCGTACCGCTTTATCTGTCGCTCAAACTTCTTAACAGACTCTTCCTGCTGACGCCTGATACGTTCCTCTCGCGAGATCTTTGGCTTTGCCTCTTTGATCTCTCTGACCTTTTTAGGATAGTAGACAACAAGTGCATCGCTGAATGTCGGATACGGACCCTGCAGAGTAGGATCAGCAGTGATCACCGGGTGACACCCGCTCTTTGTAATCACCGCAGCAGGATGGTCTTGTGCTTCAGCTAAAAGTGCATGAATCGCATCATACACAATCCCACCATCAACCTCAGCAGCAGGGGTCTCTTTGGGAATACCTGCTGTCCGGCATACCTGCTCGGCATACATTCCTCCAAGAAATGATCCAACCGCGAGGGCCCTGACGATGTCGCGATCATCTGCCTTAAGCATGGCAATATATTCATCACGGGTCTGCAGGCTGACATCATGCGGAGGAAATGAATAGACAATGCCAGGAAGAACATCACGATCTTTAAACTTCTGCCTGGTCAGTGGCTGAACTATCGAATAATCCTCATTGCAGAGGATGATATTTCCAACATCAAAAGCTTCGATGATCAGGTGGTATACCTGGTCAGACTTCTGGATGTCTATGATTACAGTCCTTTGCAATCCACGCTGCCTGATGTCAAGAATTCTACCACCGACAAGATACTTGCGCAGCAGCATGGCAAAGGCCGGAGGAATTATTGGAAACTCAGGAACTTCAGGAACCAAGTGGAGCCTTCTTCCAGGCTCTATCAGAAGTGTTCGCTTCTCCCTCTCCTTTGTATTCATCCGGATGGCAGCGATCCGGTCTTCTCCCAAGTACACCTTATGGACCCAGAGCGGTAATAATCGCCGCAGCTCGGCAGTTACCGCAACGAGATCCACGCCACTCATACCCTGCTGAGTTGCCATATAATACTAACTTACATATGGACTCAAGACTAAAAAAGTAGGACAAGTGGGTACCCGAATGACGGAAGAATCGCTTCAGACTGCTCCGGAATCAATAGATGCCGCGCCTGTATCAGTTCCTGAACCTGACGACTATACCGGGCGCATTATCCGGACGATCATCGCTGTTGTTGCAGGATTCTTCGCAGGACTAATCTGTTTTGTGTTTGAAGGAATGGCAACACAGTCAGCCGGGTCAAGCTCAGGAATATTTGCAATCCTAGTTCTTATCGCTGCCATTATGATACAGAAACATGTCTTTATGGTATTGCGGCTTCGATACACCCTCGAGAAGAAAGACTGGTTTTACCAGGGTTTTATGACTTTTTCATTCTGGTTCGTGACCTGGACGATCCTCCTCTCCGGCACTGCCATGCAAGTAGCCTGATAACATATGCGAATAGCGGTAGTTCATAAAGATCGCTGCCATTCACGAAAATGTGGCAGCGAATGTATCCTTTACTGTCCCCGGGTACGGACCGGTGATGAGACCATCATTCTTGATGAAGAAGGAAAGGCGTTCATCTCCGAAGAGCTTTGTGTCGGGTGCGGTATCTGCGTAAAGAAATGTCCGTTTGAAGCCATCGATATCATCACCCTTCCTGAGGAACTCGAATATCCGACACATCGGTACGGGCCCAATAGTTTCGTACTTTATGGAATGCCGGCACCGATTCAGGGAAAGGTGACCGGTGTTCTTGGTGCAAACGGTATAGGAAAATCAACTTCAGTGATGATTCTCTCAGGCCAGCTCATCCCGAACATGGGATTCTTCGATGAAGAGGCTAAATGGGAGTCTATCCTCAAGAAGTACACCGGTACAGAACTTTTTGAGTACCTTCAGTTACTCTCAAAAGGTGGAGTGAAGGTATCAGTCAAGCCCCAGTACATCGATGTGATTCCAAAGGTATTCAACGGACTCGTTAGAGATCTTCTGAAAACTACCGATGAACGGGGAATGCTCCCACACTATATTGAGAAACTCTCTCTGACCGGTGTGCTTGATCAGAACATCAGACTTCTTTCAGGTGGTGAACTCCAGCGGGTTGCACTCACCGCTGCTCTCGCTCGCGAAGCAGACTTCTACTTCCTTGATGAGGTAACACCATTCCTTGATATTCACCAGCGGATGGCTGCAGCCCAGGTTATCAGGGAACTTGCAGAACAAAAGCCAATCGTGCTTATTGAGCACGACATTGCAATTCTGGACATGCTTGCCGATACTGTTCATGTCGCATACGGCAAACCTGCTGTCTTTGGTATCATCACCAGACCAAAAGGAGTCAGAATAGGTATTAATCAGTACCTTGAAGGGTTCCTTGCTGAAGAGAATGTCAGGATTCGTGATTACCCGGTCACCTTCGAAATCAGGACCCATGATGAGGGTGCCAAAAAGAGCCAACTCATGCAAATTCCGGTCATGTCAAAGAAGTTTGATCGGTTCTCACTGCAGGTAAATGGTGGTGACATCAGGGCCGGTGAAGTTATCGGAGTGGTTGGAGCAAACGGTATAGGAAAGTCAACCTTTGCTCAGCTTCTTGCTGGTACAATCAAGCCTGACACCGGCGAGATGACCGATACCGTCAGAATATCATATAAGCCACAATACGTTAAGGCAGATTCAACCGACACCGTTGAATTTACTCTACGGCAGATAACCAAGACGTTTGATTCTGGCAGATATCAACATGATATCATCGAGCCGCTCTCACTTGAACCAATCCTTCAATCTCCGCTAAACACACTGTCAGGTGGTGAGCTTCAACGTGTATCAATTGCAGTCTGTCTCTCCAGAGATGCTGACCTCTATGTGCTTGATGAGCCGAGTGCACACCTTGACGTAGAGCAGCGGATGAAACTTACCAAGGTATTCAGGCAGAGGATAGAAGGGAAAGAGGCAGCTGTACTGGTAATTGATCACGACATCTACGTGATTGACATCATCAGTGAACGTCTTCTCGTCTTTGAAGGAACTCCTGGAGTAGAAGGCCGTGCAACCGGACCGTTTGATATGCGTGAGGGTATGAACCGGTTCCTTAAAGAGTTGAATGTTACATTCAGACGGGACAAGAGCGGACGACCACGAATCAATAAACCTGGATCTTTCCTGGACCGTGAACAGATCGGCAAGGGCGAATATTACTACCAGGACCCAGACGAATAACTGCTATTCACCTTTTTTCTTTTTAGATTACCAAGTTCTGGTGTAAGATACTATCTTTAAGATTAGCAAAAAAAGTTTAGTTCCAGGACTTCACTTGGTGATAGTCTGGCCTGACGGGAATGAAACTGCTGACGTGAGATTTGAAGGTACTGTTGTATTTGTGGTTACATTTGTCTGATTTCCAGCTGTGGTTACAACAGGTGCTGCGGTTTTAACAGGAATCACCAGTGCTGTCGGTGTTACCGGAGAAATAGTCTGATTTCCGGTCTTCTGTACAGATGTTGCAGAGGTGTTATTCACCGGTGTTGAAACTGACAGAATTGATGGCGATGTTGAAACAGGAACCGATGCTGTCGGGACTGCGGTGATAACCTGAGCACCTGTACTGACTAAAGTCATATTTACAGGTACTGCAGTAACTGCTGGGATCACTGACTTTGAACTATTATTTATCGAGGTTGGAACCGACAGAATCGAAGCAGATGAAGATGAAGGAACTGATCCTGTCGGGCTCGCAGTAAAGACGGGAGCAACTGTTTTTACTGTGGTCATGTTAACCGGTGCTGTGGTAACCACTGGTAAAACTGTTGCTGAACTTGAATTGCCTGTGACTGGAACTGACATGATTGTGGGAGAACCAGATGATGCTGGTACTGAGGATGTTGGAACAGCAGTTATTACCGGGCCAGCGGTCTTTACAGCTGCTGATGCTCCTGTTGTTCCTGCCTGCATCATTGATACCGGTGCTGCTGTACTAACCGGAGCAGGTGTTGTTGAAGTGGCTGTTGACTGTGCCTGCATTGGAGTAACAGGAGATGAACCTTGAGATGGTGATGCCCCAGGTGCCTTCACAACAACAGGAGTTCCACCAGATGTCAGAGCCATTTCAGAACTGGTACCCGGAGTATACTGGACAGACTGATCCGCAACCGTGTCACCAATCTTAAAGGTGATCATCGGTGCTCCGCCTGAAAAATCATTCTCTCCCGAAAGAACAATCAACCGCTCATCAAAGGTTCCTGTTCCTCCATACTTGCCAGCCTCTTTTACCTTGATGCTACCCTGTTTCACACCGTTCACATACGCGGTAATTTCTGTTCCAACAGCTGCTGGAGTCCCCCCATTTGTTACGCTTCCATAAAATTCACAGGGAAGCTGAGGAGATGCACTTGTAGGTACAATACAGAAGGCCATCAGGATAACAAAACCTGAAATGACCAGAATCCAACCCATGCGGTTTTCAATATATGACATAAAAATCACTCTAAAAAAACTGGGAATTAATTCCCTGCCTTTTACCGATTTACCATCCGGTATAGTCATCAGGCATGATGACATTTTTGACATTTGTTACGATATCGTAGAAGTATCTGAACTCCTCACGATCCGTTGAGGTAAGCTGCAGGTTCGTAATTGAACCTGGTGTAAATGGATAACTCTGTTTCCAGGTGTCGGTTGACAACGGATTCTTAACCCGTGCCTTATACCAGTACTCAAAGCCCTGGGGCTTGATCCAGAAGGTAATTGGGTCACTCTGGTTGAGTGCTGTATAGGGGACCTCGACTGTGAGCATTTCATTGCCACCCGGATCACCGAACTCACCAAACTGTACTGATGAGATTGGGTTAGTCGGACTGTTAAGGTCAACACCTTCAGTAGTTGCCATAACCCGGTCACCTACCCTGAGCGGGTACCCGTTAAACTCAGCCTTACCGTAGAACTTCTGCGGGGACCAGGCCTCTGGAGTCGGTGTTGGAGTTACAGTCGGTTTTACTGTGGGAACTGCTCCGACCCACAAATGAAGACCTTCGTTTTCAGTTGATGACCCGTAGGTCACATCACGGATGAAAGTTGAACCATCACGGATAAAGGCCGGGGCTGGAACCTGCCAGTTCGGAGCCATTACCCAGAACGTAATGTTGGAACCTTCAGGAACACACCTTCCCTGAAGAGCTAATTTATCTGACCATGAGCTATTTCCACCACCGAAGTACGATAGAGAGGACATAGTGATTGGGTTTTGTGACCCACTCACATCATACCCATCAATACGTGCTTCAATAACTGTTCCAACAGCTCCATTAGGATCACAATTTTCACAAGAACTATTATCAAGGAGGTACTCATCACCGGTGGTAATGTGAACATCACCTGAGAAGGTCATCGGGATTGACGGAACACCAGGACAACTGCTTGTCGGTATTGGTGTTACCGGGATTGTTGGAATTACATCAGGCTGGCGTCCTGTTGCTACCAGATCAATACTCTTCTCTTTCCCGGGTTCATATGGAATCGTCCAGAGAAGTGTTCCATTCTCTGATTTTACATATGCCCTTAGTTGGCTGTAACTCTCGTCTGCAACGTAGAATTCCAATTCAGTGCCTGCAGGAATTCCCTGAATCTGCATTTTAGGCGAGAATGTCCCAGTCTTTCCAAAAACACCTTTTGCTGTCTTGATTGGGTTATAAGGACCACTGATGTTATAACTGGTTGCCCGGGCTTCGACGGTTCCACCAACTGTGATAGGTTGACCATAGAGTTCGACAGTGCCATAGAAGGTTTCAGGCACCTGCGGTACAGGAACAACAGTCAGTGTCGGAACCGGCGTCGGTTCAACCTTTGCCTTGACGTACTCTTTGAGTACTTTGGTGGAAATTGCTCCTTCCTGGTTGGTTACAGTCAGGGTAACAGTATAGTTTCCTGGATTGTCAAATACATGAACCGGATTTGCTACCAGATCTGACTTCCCATCCCCGAAATCCCATGACCAGAGTGTGGGTGAACCTTGTGATTTATCAGTAAACTTCACATTGAGTGGCGCAATACCATTTGTAGGTTCAGCTGAGAAGTCAGCTTCGAGCCCACCAGGAACTAAAACTGTTATGTATGCATCTTTCTGCTTGGAACTCTCTGCACCATGTGCATCCTTTACCATGAGCGAGACGGTATACGTTCCAGGCTGATCATACTGATGAATCGGATCCTTCTTTGTATCAGTCTGTCCATCACCAAAGTCCCATTTCCATGAGCCGGGCATACCACTTGATGTATCCCTGAAATGAACCATGAGTGGAGACTTGCCGGTTGTAGGGTCAGCAGTAAAATCTGCGACTAATTTACCCTCTTTAGCAACAGTAATATATCCAGACTTTGTCTTGGTATCGGTTCCACCATTCTGCGAAGATACAGTAAGGGTGACAGTATACGTTCCCTCCTTTTCATAGGCGTGAACCGGATCAGCAATCATATCGCTTTTGCCATCACCAAAATCCCATGACCACATCGTTGGCTGGCCTGATGATAGATCTTTGAAGTGGACAGTGAGAGGAGCTGATCCAGACTGAATATCAGAACTGAAATCTGCAGAGATCTCACCAGGAGTTACTGGCTGCTTTTCAGGTAAAGGCATTACAGGAATCGATGGATCTGGTGAGGGTGGAAGTGAAATCGGAACAGCAGTCACCCTTACAGTTGGTTCAGATGATTGCTGAACTGGTTTTGCTGCTGGTGACGGTGCTGGAGATACAGATGGCTCACTTGCCTTAACCGCTGCAGAATCACCACCAAGTGATAATGTTACTTCGTTACTAGTTCCTGGAGTAAATGATGATTCAGGTGATGCCTTCTGGCCATCAATCCAGAACGATACTTTAGGAGTTCCACCTGAAAGATCAGAATCCTCAGCAACTACTTTAAGACGTTTGTCAAAAGTGCCAGACCCTCCAAGGGTCCCATCTTTTTCAAGAACAAACTGGCCACGCTCCTGGTCTCCCAATTTTGCTACAACAATAGTTCCCACAGGGGCAGGGCTGCCCCCGATAGTAACCGTTCCGTAGAATTCACACGGAAGTGCCGGAGCACCGGCTAATGCAATTGTTATCAGGGAAAAAAGGAGTATTGTAGCCAAGCCTGCCCGTGAGGCTACAGATACTGCAGACATTTTTCTCACACACCGATTGCAGCAAGGGTACCGGGAGTCTCCATGTAGAGCCAGTATCCCTTCGACGGATAGAGATAGGTGTTCTCACCCTGGCCACCATTGACCATGGTCTGTTCCCACTGCTGCCGCTGGTTGTCAAATCCACGTGCATAGATCCATGAGCTCTTAACAGAGCTGAAGGTGTCCTTAACAGTTGACGGGGTTGCTCCGGTAAATCCTACCGCTGCCCAGCCGGACGGGAGACTGCGTGTTGGCGGAGTCTGAACCACATTGTTCTTGAATGTCAGGTTAATTGTGGTTGGTGATACTGAGTAGACCCAGTACCCATAGAGTGGCTGAATCTTTGTGCTCGTCAGAACCTGATCCCAGTACTGGCTCAAAGGTTCATAACTCCAGATTGCATGCCCACCGGTTGGAACTCTACCAAACACATCACTGGCATTGCTTGCTGAATCTGAGAGAGTCCGGGCCACTGAAACAAAGTTCCATCCACTGTAGAGGGTGATGTTGGTGGGATCAATCGGAGCTGGTGTCAGAGTTGGCTGCACTCCGCCAGCAACCTGGATATAATCCTTCTTAGCCTCGCGATCTACCTCGTCACCAAGTGTTGCAGTAAGGGTTACTGTGTACTTTCCTCCGAACTGATACGTATGGACTGGATTTTGAACACCAGTGGAGGTAGAACCGTCACCAAAGTCCCAGAACCAGTTGGTTGGTGATCCTGTTGTCTTATCAGAGAACTGGACCTTGAGAGGTGCTGCCCCTGATGTGGGGGCAGCTGAGAAGTCTGCATTGATACTCGAATCCTTAACCGTGATGTAATCGGTGGTTGTTACCGCATCTTTGTCACCGTTGTTATTCATCACTGTGAGAGTGACTGAGTACTTGCCAGCCTCACTGTAGGTGTGTTTCGGATTCTGATCTGTGGAAGTGGTCTTGTCACCAAAGTCCCAGCTCCAGGAGGTCAAATCGTCTCCTGTTGACTTGTCAGTGAACTGGACTTCAAGTGGCTTGTTCCCGGATGTCGGGTTTCCGATGAATGCAGCAGTCGGAACACGGTTGTCAACGAGGGTAAAGTTGAGGTAGAGGAACTTATCATCGATCAGATTTTGTTCGTCATACTTCTTGATCTCGCTAACTGCCTGACTTCCCTGGTAGTATCCCGGACCATCAAGTGGGAAGAGTTTGCTCCACTCAATCGGGTAGGAGGTAACCATCCAGATCTGGTTTGGATCGACTGCTGACCTGACATCTGTCTCTTTCAGAAGGTCGAACTTGTGGTTGTACATCGGGTGCTGGAGCACAACGGTGTACTTACCGGGCTTCAGGTCGCAGAACTGGATGTAGTTGAGCAGGTTGACCTTGAAGGTATCGTCATTGTACACCGGGATCTTGGCGTTGATGTACTTGTCATTTCCAACCTTGTTTTCACCAAAGATCCACATGTTCAATTCGCTGGTGGTGTTGTTACCACTGCTAGTATGTGGGAATCCACATGCAGAACCTTCAAGCAACACCTCATCAAGTGATGTTGCTTTGCATCCGCTTGCACAGCACTCAATCGGTTTTGTAATTACCTTTGGTGTGATCGTTCCTGCAAAGCAGGGCTCATCAAGCGTAATATCAGCAGTTGTCACTGCGGTGCATGCACATTCAACACAGCATGCATTGACTGGAAGGCTGGATGCATAAATGGTGTAGGTTCCCGGGTTAATGGGGACGTTAGCCGTCTTCCAGACGTACTTCCAGGTTCCGTCACTCTTTACCGGGACCTTTATCGCAGTAAACTGTTCTGCTTCCTCAATACAGCCATAGTTGATCGAGTCAAGGAACGGCTGAACGACATTGTTTGCTGGATCTGCCTTCTTGATGTAGAGCAGGTCGTTACCACACTTGTTCTGGCAGTTGGACCCGGTCATGAAGAGATAGACAAAGGATGAATCAGTGTTCGTTCCTGACAGGGTAATCGAGTCGCCAAGGTAGAACGGAGCAGTGCCATTGATGCTCATGGTGATGGCACCCTTGTTGACTGTGATCAGACTGTCGCCGGTAAGAACCTTGCTTGGATCAGAGTCTACATTCTGCACATGGATACGATATGTGCGATCTGGTGCAACATCCGGACCTGCATTAAACTGCACGGTTCTGTATCCAGGTGAGGGATCATTGTCGCCGTCAGTTGTTACCTCTGAATAGTAATACACACCGTTATACAGTACATCCTTCGCATTCGGTTTGTCATCGGTTGGCACAGTGTCCCTGATGACCTTGGCTCTACCACAGCAGTCAGGTGCAAGAGCAGTCTCACCAATGGTAAATGCTCCGGCTTCCGGATCAAAGACGATCTTACCGTTTGCAACTCCAGACTGGTTTGGCTCAATCATCGGCGGGCGTTCACAGGCTGCACCACTCATCTTCAGGTCGCCACAATCAGTAACACTATTGGTACTGTTCGGGCATTCCATGATTGATATGATGTATTTCTTGCCTGGCTTTCCACCGATGGTGACGTAGAATGAGTGTCCACGGGTGATGCTGGTCGTGTTAATTGCAACTTCAATACTCTCATCAACGAGTGTTGCACTCATGGTAGATGAGACAGAGTGACCAACAGCTGTGCCAGAGTAGTTCTTCTTGATGTTGTTGAGATTTACTTCTGCGTAGAACTTGTACTCGCCATTTGGATAGAGACGTGAATCATCAGATGCAAGTGCTCCGGTGTTCCAGCCAGATGTAGTCTTATCATTCTTTGGCCAGAACCATGGATTTGTGCTTACAACAAGTTTTCTAAGTGAGATGTCCTGTCCGGATACATTGGCCAGTGTTCCCTGAAGGGTCTGGTAAGTAACCTGGGTCGTGTTTGATGAACCGACCATATTGATGATCCCTTTCTGTGAGTCAGAAAGATTTGCACCACGCTGGGTGATTGCAGAGTATAGGTTTGTCTCAATACGGAAGTTCACCATGTTTCCGGCAGGAATCTTGCTACCGTCGTTGGTGATATCCTGATCTTCATTCTGGTTCCAGATTCGCATTCCAAGAGCCGGATCTTTCACGATGAAAGCAACCTGTTTGGCTTTTGAGCCACTCCAGATCCACCAGTATCCCAGTTTGTTTGAGAACTGTGCAGGATCGATAAAGAAACTCTTGGCATTATCGATGGTGATGGTTGCTGCAGGTTCAGTCAGGGCCTTATCAGATGTTGCACTGAACCAGGCAATGGTATCACCATTATTCAGGAAGAGACTTACATCAAGACCTTCTTCTCCAAGGAAGACATCGCCTCCCTGTGGAATAACATTCAGAGAACTAAGAGCTGCTTTTGGGAAATGTAGATCTAATGGAAGAGTAATTCCTGGTTCGTAGGTGGTTGTCTCTTCTGCCTGAACTCCATTGAGCCAGAAGGTCACAGTTGCTCCCCTAAGAGATTCATTCGCACCTGACTGGACCATCATCGGGCTGGTAGCACTACCATAGATCCCATCTGACATGACGGTTGCTGTTCCTGCGTCAACTCCTTTTATATCTGCAGAAACAACAAGACCAGGAGAAGCATTAGCACTCCCAATATAGACAGTTCCGGTAAGGAACTCGGGAAGTACCTGCTTTATCTCCTCTGCAGATACGGCCATTCCCCCCCCGATAACCAGGAGGAGGAGGGCACAGATCATTATTCGTCTGAGTATGGATGTCATCTTATGCCTCACCGGTAAGCATGGCATCCGAGTTCATCTGGATAAGATATCCGACAGTCGGATCCATGGTCTTGTCATCATCGACACCCCTGATAATCGGGTACTCCCAACGCTGGGTTGTCGGGTTAAAGGCCAGTACCTTGTCCCACTTTTCTCCAAGGCTGGAAAGTGCTACATTGGCTGCAGTTGGCTGCATTGCCATGATACCAATACCTTCCCACCCTTGAGAGAGGTTACGTATGTAGGGTTTGTTGGCAATGTAAGCAGGCTGAATTGTAACATTTGCAGTAGAGTAGACACGATATGCAACCTGTGGGATCACTGCGTAATCACCACTCACGTTGGTCCAGTTGGTCATACCATTGTCTGCACCATAGATTGCATATGGCACACTTGCATTGTCAACACCTGCAAAGAGCTTACTTAAGGTGTTGTAACTGTTGGTAACCTCACGTGGAACTGACACGTGGTTGTAACCCGGCTTGAGATAGATGTAACTACCTGTTCCGATGGTGATGTAATCCTTCTTTGTAACAGTGCTGGTTCCACCATTATTTGTGATGGTAAGCGTTACTGTGTATACACCTGGGTTGTTGAAGGTAATCTTCGGATTCTTTTCAGTAGATGTGGCAACAACGTTCCCCTCAGTGATAAACTGCCAGTTCCAGGCGGTAACAACACCGGTTGAAAGATCTGTGAAGGTCACACTCGCTGGATAATATGAAGACTCAGTCGGAGTTCCAACAAAGTCGGCTGCGGGTTTGTCATGAACAACCGTTACCTGCTTTGTGACAGGCGTCCCAATTCCGAATGGGGTACTGATCTCAAGTGAGACATTGTACACCCCTGCTGAGGCATATGCATGACCCGGAGACTGGAGTGAAGATGTACTTCCATCACCGAAATTCCACATCCAGGAAGTTGGACTGCCGGTTGATTGATCAGTGAAGTTTACTACCTGGTTGATTGCAGGAGACTGTGGGAAATATACGAAATCAGCACTCGGAGATGAGAGGACATTAATATAACTCTCTTTTACGACTGATTTGACAACCCCTGATTCATCAGTAACGTCAAACTTAATTGTGTATTTTCCTGGAGTAGTAAACGTGTACTTGGGCTTTTGTTCATTTGAGAAGAGAACGCCATTGCTTGACCATGCCCAGGCAACACCAGGCTTGTATGATGTATCATTGAACTGAACGGTAAGTGGGGAGTTCCCTTCGGTCCGATCAGCTGAGAAATCATAATTTCCTTCACACTTCTTTTCTGACAGATTGAACTGGGTGTGAACGTAGATATCATCAACACCAGGCTGATTCAGGGTGTCAAGAAGTGACTTAAGTGCAACACGTCCATAGAGAGCATTCTTTCCTTCAATCTGGAAGGCCCTGCTGTCTGGTGTAGGCATGGTTGTAAGCACATACCGATCACCATTTGATTCGGTATTGCCGAGTCTGATATTGAACATGCCGTTATTTCCAGGAGCCTGAACTACCAGGTCATAGGTCCCAGGTGTGAGTTGACAGAGGTCGATACCATTCGCCTGTAACAGTCCCTTATTCAGTTCAAAGGAATATGTTGAATCACAGTAGAGGGGAGTGGTGGTAAGCAGGTAATTCTTAGTGCCAAACTGGCTCTGCCCAAAGAGCCATACCTGAAGTTGCTTGCAGCTGTTTCCGCCAGACTGCCCTTTCAGTAAGATCTCTTCAGTGCCACCGAGGGTTCCACATGGATAACCTGGGCAACAACAGCGGGTTACATCGTTCACTTCTGCGGTCAGATCTGGTTTGACCAGGGTGATTGGGATGGATGTGATGACACCACATTCCGGACATTTCTGCAGTTCACAGACTCCACGCTCACAGGCCACTCCAAGGCATCCTCCAATAGAGCAGGATCCTGAAGAGTTACCATTACAGGTGCAGAACCGTCCATCTGCATTTACACTTGCGATCCAGATTGTATACTCTCCCGGTCCGAGAGGTGTATTGTTGGTTACCCAGTTAGGATCGATACGCCAGTAATTTGTCTGCCCATTCTTGGAATCAAACACCACAGCGCTTACCGGACTATAGGATGTCGGATCATAGAGGTTTACTCCACAGGGGTCCAGACCAGGGCCGGTAAGCCAGATGTAAGTCATGTTGCTGTCTGTATTGGTACCTTCGATCCTGATCTCATCTCCAACAAAGAAGGATTTTGAGGCAGATCCATTGACAGTCATTGCTGATGCACTGATTGCTCCTTTGGAGACTGCCACAGTGGTATCAGCCTTCTGCTGATAGTTGATATCCTGAACCTGGATGGTATAGGTACTGGCGTTTACTGTTGTGTCCACCCAGAACGGAACAGTTGCAGTTCCCTGTGGACCAGTCGTAACATTTGCATAATACCGGGTTCCTGATTCAAGAACTGCATTACCCTTTGATGGGAAGGCATCTCCTGAGGGGACCAATTGCCTGATGGTAGTATTCTGTGTGCAACAGTCAACCACATACTTAAGACCGGTTGTATATGCTCCACCATCAGGATCCAAAACAATACCACTTGTAGCAAGTTGTGTCCGATCTCCTGAAATAAAGGGGGGTCGATCACAGATCTTTCCGGTCAATTTGGTTGGGCACTGGTCATAGATGAAAATCTGATATGCAGTGTTGGGGAGGCCGGTTATTGTTGCGGTGAAAGATTTGTCGCGGCCAGACAGAGTGGTGCTGGTGATACTCAACGGCCGTGCCTGCAGTGTAAGTGTGTTCTCCTGCCAGGTGTATGTCGATACCTGGTGGTTCTTGAACATGTTATTTACGTTACAGAGGGCAACGACCGAGTAAGAACCAAGCCCATACCGGTAATCAGATTCCTGTCCGGTGTCAGCAATACGCCATCCAGTCCACCAGCCAATAGAGCCACCAGGCTGAGTGTTCTCAGGCCAGATCCATCCTGCAGATGGGTTTACATTCAGACCAGTCAAAGGAAGGTACTTGGAAATTCCACTGCGGGTATCAAGAGTCATCAGCTGAAGAAGTTGTTCACCATCAGGAGCAATCACCGACATGTTGATGTAATACCCGACATTCGGGTAATCCAGACGGGTGGTTATGTCATCGAGGTTTGTCTCGACATCATACTTAAACCGGGCAACATTTCCACGATAGGTAACATTCTCAACTTTCATGTCCGTATCTGCATTCCAGATATGGAACTTGAGAGATGGCTCCTGTGAGATAAATGCCTTGACTGGTGATCCATCCACTGCATAGAATGGCACTACTCCATCAGGAGAGAGATACCAGTCATTCTCCGGCTTATCAGTCGGCAGCGTAAAGTCTTTCGGATTTTCAATCTTTATGGCATCAGTTACGTTTCGTACCACATTGAGCGCTACTGCATACGGGAAGACTGTCCCATTATAGTTCATGCAGTCACTCACATCCACATGTTCTTCACCGAAGAATATCGTGTGCCCCTGAAGGACCTCTTTGATGACGACATTCTGGTCGATGTTATTGAACGTCTGAGCCGAGACTCCAGGCACAAAGGCCATCAGGAGGCATCCTGCCAGGAGCATGGCAATCAATAATTTTTCTCTCATCGCATACACCCCAAATCACATCGAGTCATGATCACATCCATGAACGGGTGAACCCTAGTTCACAGCTAACCCCCATTCACTCAGCCCGAATGCCGGCCAAAGGCAAGATACAGCACCGGGTTTCATTATCAGCCGTCGCCCTGAAACACAGAGGAATCAGGTTTTGCTGATAATACCTATCATGG
>NZ_DATMYY010000118.1:0-6174 GCF_035560735.1 Methanospirillum sp. | reverse complement strand
AGATATTTCTGAATACTTAGATTATGAAATGCTTCGGGAAATTATTTTGAAATTTTCTAGAAGGTATCGTTATTACGTTTTCAGGCTCACTGATATGGGACTTATACCATGAAGGCTGCGCTCGGATTAGAGGATGGACGATATTTTATCGGCGAGGGATTCGGGGTTGAGGGAGAGACAACCGGCGAGCTGGTCTTCAGCACGCAGATGACAGGGTATATGGAAGCGCTGACCGACCCCAGTTATCACGGCCAACTCCTCCTCTTCACGTACCCTCTTATTGGAAATTATGGAGTTGATCGGGAGAATTTTCAGAACTCCCGCGTATGGGCATCAGGGTGTGTGGTTCACGAGCTCTGCACGCAGCCGGCAGGCAGATCTACACTCTCCCAGTTTTTTGAAGAAGAAGGTCTTTTCGGAATAACAGGCGTTGATACACGCCACCTAACAATCAGCATCAGAGAGAAAGGAACCGTCAGGGCCGGAATCATCGTGGGCAGTGATGATGGAGAAGAGGCAGTTCAACTGGCCAGATCAGCACCTGATATCACAACCCAGGCACTAATTCCTGAAGTCTCATGCAAAGAGCCCTGGAATATGAAAGGAAGCGGACCACGAGTGGCGGTGATTGATCTCGGTGTCAAGAAGAATATTCTTCAAAGTTTAAGCCACAGGAATGCAGACTTGCATATCTTCCCACATGATGCAAAACCCGATGAGATACTTGCATGCAAACCAGATGCACTCTTTATCAGTAATGGTCCTGGGGATCCGGTCCAGGCTACTGGGGCTATTCATGCTGTGAAAAATCTTGCCGGCCAGCTACCTGTTTTTGGGATCTGTATGGGCAATCAGATATGCGGACTGGCTCTAGGTGGAGAAACACAAAAGATGAAGTTTGGTCACCGGGGAGCAAATCAGCCGGTCCGTTACAAAGATGGCCGTATAGCGATCTCATCCCAGAACCACGGTTTTGTAGTTATGGGAGATTCACTTCCCGAGGGTTGTCAGGTCACGTTCACTAACTGTAATGACGGAACACTCGAAGGATTTGAGGATGAGTATCTTGAACTCTTTTGCGTTCAGTTCCACCCGGAGGCTCATGCAGGACCGCATGATACGGAGAAGATGTACTTTGATATGATGATGAGGAGGCTGGTCTGATGCCAAAAGATCCGTCAATCAAGAAAGTGATCCTCATCGGTTCAGGGCCGATTCAGATCGGTCAGGCTGCTGAGTTTGATTTCTCAGGTTCGCAGGCCTGCCGTGCCCTTCGTGAGGAGGGTGTCGAGGTAGTGCTTGTCAACAGCAACCCTGCAACCATTCAGACCGATCCTGACACAGCCGACATCATATATGTTGAACCGCTTCAGGCAGATGTTATCGCGAAGATCATCGCAAAAGAGAAGCCTGATGGAATAATGTCCGGAATGGGTGGCCAGACCGGGCTTAACCTTACTGCTGAACTTGCTGAAATGGGTGCACTTGAGGGCGTTAGGATCCTTGGAACTCCGCTCAAAGCGATCTATGAAGGAGAAGATCGTGAGAAGTTTAGGGATTTAATGCAGCGGATAGGCGAGCCGGTCCCCAAGTCTATGATTGTCAGTTCTCTCTCACAGCTTGAGGAGGCTGCCAAAATTGTGGGTTTCCCTGCAATTATCAGGCCAGCATATACCCTTGGTGGGGCCGGTGGAGGTATTGCATACAATGCAGATGATCTCAGGCGAATTACTGAGCTTGGACTTGGAAAATCCAGAATTCACCAGGTGCTTGTTGAAGAGAGTGTAGCTGGGTGGAAAGAGGTTGAGTTTGAGGTTATGCGGGATGCAAATGATACCTGTATCACGATCTGCGGTATGGAGAATGTGGACCCAATGGGTGTTCATACCGGTGAAAGTGTGGTGGTTGCTCCCATCCTTACCCTCCGTGATGATGAATTCAATGTTTTGCGTGATGCTGCGCTCAAGATCATTCGTGCACTAGATGTGCAGGGTGGGTGCAACATCCAGTTCGGGTTCAGGAAAGACAAAGAGTACAGGGTCATTGAAGTAAACCCCCGGGTTTCGCGCTCTTCAGCCCTCGCTTCAAAAGCAACCGGATATCCCATAGCACGTGTAGCTGCCAAGATAGCAATAGGTCTCAGGCTTGATGAGATTCTCAACACGGTGACGGGAAAGACTCCGGCATCGTTTGAACCATCTATTGATTATGTTGTTGTCAAGGTTCCGCGTTGGCCGTTTGATAAGTTCAAGACCGCTGACCGGACTCTCACAACTGCCATGAAATCTACCGGTGAGGTTATGGCGATTGGGAGATGTGTTGAGGAAGCGTTTAAGAAGGCTCTTCGTTCCCTTGACAACGATGTAGATCGTCATACCAACCATGGTGAGATCCGCATGATCCTTTCAAGGCCGACAGATGAAAGATTTGCAACACTCTTTGATGCCTTCAGGGAGGATTTCGGACTGGATGAAGTTGCAGATCTTACCAAAATAACTCCTTTCTGGCTCGAAAAGGTCCGGAATATAGTCGATCTTGAACAAGTCCTGACGACAGGTGGTACAGACGAACAGGTCAAACTAGCAAAAAAGTATGGTTTTTCCACAAGTGAGATCATCACCCTGACCAAGCGGACACAAGAAGAGATCAATGCCCTCTGTGGTTCACCCTCGTATAAGATGGTGGATACTTGTGCAGCCGAGTTTCCTGCCCAGACTCCATACTTCTATTCAACCTGGGGAGATTCCAGGTGCGAGATGGAACCATCTGGCAAGAAGAAGGTTATGATCCTTGGATCAGGACCAATAAGAATCGGTCAAGGTATTGAGTTTGATTACTGTACCGTTCACGCGGTCACTGCCCTTCGTGAGATGGGTATTGAGGTACATGTTGTAAATAATAATCCTGAGACAGTCTCAACAGATTTTGATACATCAGATCGCCTCTTCTTTGAGCCAATGACTCTTGAGGATGTGATGAATATCCTCAAAAAAGATGAATATGACGGGGTCATGGTCCAGTTTGGAGGACAGAATGCCGTGAACCTTGCCGTTCCACTTCGTGATGAGATGGCACGCGTCGGACTCAGGACCCGTATTCTTGGTTCGACTCCAGATGCAATGGACATGGCAGAGGATAGGGATCGGTTCAGTGTTCTCCTTGATGATCTCCGCATACCTTCCCCTCCTAATGGGTCGGCAACTTCTGAAGATGAAGCCCTGGCAACTGCTGAAAAGATCGGGTATCCTGCACTGGTCAGACCTTCGTATGTCCTTGGTGGGAGGGCGATGGAGATCGTCCATGATACTGCTGAATTGACAGCGTACATACGTGAGGCAGTAAAAGTCTCACGCAGCCATCCGGTTCTGATCGATCGGTTTCTGCAGAATGCAATAGAGCTTGATGTTGATGCAGTCTGCGACGGCACCGATGTGCTCATCGGAGGGATCATGGAACATATTGAGGCTGCCGGTGTTCATAGTGGAGATTCGGCATGTGTTATCCCTACCCAGTCTCTGTCGCCAGAAATTCTGGAGACAGTACGTGACTATACCCGGAGACTTGCCCTAGGTCTGGGTGTGGTAGGACTTGTGAACATCCAGTTTGCTATCCAGGGTTCTGTAGTCTATGTGCTTGAGGCCAATCCACGAGCCAGTAGGACTGTTCCGTTTGTTGCAAAAGCTACCGGCATACCATTGGCTAAAATTGCTGCACGGGTCATGATGGGCATGCGGCTTTCTGATATGCCCTACCAGGAACGTCAGATCAAGCACGTTGCAGTCAAAGAAGTGCTTCTGCCCTTTAACAAGCTTCCGGGTGTTGATACTGTTCTTGGCCCTGAAATGAAAAGCACCGGAGAGGTGATGGGTATAGATTACGACTTTGGACGAGCATATTACAAAGCCAGCATCGCAGCACATAACCGTCTTCCACGATCAGGTAATGTTTTCATCTCAATTACTCAGGATCTCAAGGATCACATCCTCCCTGTTGCCAGAGCATTTCATGAGAATGGACTCAAGATTTATGGGACGAGCGGCACTGTTGATTATCTCAATAGCCAGGGTATTCCCTCAAATCTCGTCCGCAAGATCCAGGAAGGTTCGCCAAATGTGGTCGACATGCTCAGGTGCGGTGAGATCAGTCTCATCATAAATGTCTTTGCAGATAGGAGAGCTCGTCAGGATCATATTCAGATTATGCGGACAGCCGTGGACTATGGGGTTCCTTATATTACAACCATCCAGGCAGCCCTTGCAGCAGCAGAAGCTATCAATACAGTCAGGGCTGAAAACCTGACTATTGAACCCCTGCAGCACTACATCTGCTGATTTTTCCCATCCCGCGGTATGCAGAAAACCTGCGGGAGTTTTTTCTTTTCTTCATGTTCATATGTAAGAGGATAATTCATAATTTCTGGAGATATTTTCATGGGCAAAGGCACAGTAGTTCTTGCATATTCAGGAGGTCTTGATACCTCAATCTGCATTCCTCTTCTGAAGGAGCAGTATGGGTATGATCGCGTTGTCACTGTTGCGGCAAACGTGGGTCAGCGTGATGAGGAGATTGCGGTCGCAGAAGAGAAAGGGAAAAAATTGGCTGATCGTCACTATACAGTCGACCTTAAACAGGAGTTTGTTGACCGGTGCCTGTTCCCCTCTATTCGCGCAAATGGCCTGTATGAAGGGTATCCAATGGGGACTTCTCTTGCAAGACCGATTATTGCCGAAGCGGTTGTTGAGATTGCAAAGAAAGAGGGGGCAACCGCGGTAGCACATGGCTGTACTGGGAAAGGAAATGATCAACTCAGGTTTGACGTCGTCTTCAGGTCAGTCGGGCTTGAGGTTGTTGCACCAATTCGTGAGAACAACATGACCCGGGAGTGGGAGATTGGATACGCAGAGCAGCATGGTGTTCCGGTACCTGTTAATAAGGAGAAACCCTGGTCTGTTGATGAGAACCTCTGGTCACGCAGTGTTGAGGGAGGTCATCTTGAAGAGCCTGATTTCCACCCACCTGAAGAGATCTATGCCTGGACTGTCTCACCAATGAGTGCTCCCGAGACTCCTCTTGAGATCACATTGACCTTTGAAAAGGGACTCCCCGTTGCTCTCAATGGGAAGAAGATGTCTGGATATGATCTTATCCGGGAGATGAACCAGATTGCAGGGAGTCATGGAATCGGTAGAAACGATATGATGGAGAACCGGGTCCTGGGAATCAAGGCAAGGGAGATCTATGAGCACCCTGCAGCAACAGTCCTGCTTGCAGCACACGCTGATCTTGAGCGGCTTGTTCTTACACGGGAAGAGTACGCGTTCAAACAGTCGGTAGATGCAAAGTGGGCTCAACTTGCATATTATGGTTTGATCTATGAACCGCTCTGGGATGCCCTCAATGCCTTTATTGACACGACACAGCAGCGGGTGAATGGAACTGTAGACCTGCGTCTTTACAAAGGAAATGTAACTGTGCTCGGCCGTTCATCTCCGGATTCGTTCTACTCTGTTGATGTTGCGTCCTTTGATTCAAAACTGATTGATCAGACTGATGCCATTGGTTTCTCACATTATTATGGGCTTCAGGCACGACTGGTCAGGGCGAAGGGAAAAAACAAATAACTCCTTTATTGTTCTTTAGAATTTTGAGAGATAGTAAATAGTATCTCAACACGTGCTCTCTTTTTATCTGGTCGGCATTGTTCAATCATCACTTCCCTGTTTAATCCTTCACTGATTATCATTCCGAACAGGCTGCATATTGTACATGGATTCATTGTACAGCATGCAGGAGACTCTGCAGCAATAACCCGGCACCCATCGATCAACAGATAGTTGTCTAATACAATTGAAATTCCCTCACCTGATATTTGTGTTTTTGCTGACTCTGCAATCTCCAAAAGGTCTTCTCCGACCTCCTTAATCAGTAAGAGTACCTCATCTATGGAATCAGGGATTGTTAACCCAGCATTTATCTTGAGATCAGCCATCAGCGTTTGACCAGAAGGGGGGAATAATACTCCGGTTCCTCCAATGCCTGAAACAAAGGTATTTCCTTCTAGTTCTCCTCCGGAATATGTAGAAACAGGAATAAACTGAACACTTCCTGATTTCCCGGTTTCTTTACTAGGAAGGAACCATGAATTTCCCATGATTCCCAAGTCTGCTATGATTC
>NZ_DATMYY010000117.1:0-3613 GCF_035560735.1 Methanospirillum sp. | reverse complement strand
ATTAGAATGTAGAAAGGATCGTCGTCATAAATAATCTTGATACATCTGTGACCTGTTGCAAATTGTGAACCTCGACATCATATATAGGTAGTAACGGCATACTATGATCCAAGTCAGCCAGATCATTATGTCGTTCAAAATCCTGCTCCTCATTTTAATGGCAGTACTCCTTCTGATGCCTGCTGCCATCGCTGACAATAATCCGACTGTTATGGTGACCGGATACCACATCAGCCCTGATGTTGTGATGCCATCTGATCCCGTATCAATCACGGTGACACTGACAAATACTGCACAACAAGCCTCACGGACTGCATCATCAACAACAGGTTCGGGTTCTGTAGGATCACTATCAGAATCACTGACAACACCGGTGAATGCATATATTGAATCAGCAACCCTGAAAACAAAAGATTTTCAGGTGATGAGCGGCTGGTATGAAGATATCGGAGAAATAGGACCCGGACAGTCAGTAAACCTTACCTTCTTTTTGACAGCACCAGGAGCTCAGGGAGTGTATTTTCCTGAAGTCTGGATTAGAATCAGAAATTCTGGAAGTGTAAAATACCCTGTTCCTGTCAACGTGAACTCACCATATGCACTATCAAATCTACCATCCTTTAAGATAACGCGGGATATTCCGGACAGCGTCACACCTGGATCCTCATTTGACATGGGTGTCAATATCACAAATGAAGGCCGAACAAAGGCTCATTATATTAATGTCATCATTGAAACACCACAGCGATCTATCACATCACTAACCCCGGATCAGTATTTTATCAAGGAACTCGCTCCCGGTGAATCAAATCATCTCAACCTGTCATTTACTACTGACAAGGATATCCCCATCGGAATACTTCAATTTCCACTGGTCGTGAAATACCAGACCGCTGATAATACCAAATCAGAACAAACAGCGCAGATAGGCATTAAAATTCAGGGAAAAGGTG
This sequence comes from Methanospirillum sp., assembly GCF_035560735.1. Classification (GTDB taxonomy): domain Archaea; phylum Halobacteriota; class Methanomicrobia; order Methanomicrobiales; family Methanospirillaceae; genus Methanospirillum. The sequence goes on along the minus strand of NZ_DATMYY010000117.1, from coordinate 2,660 downwards.
AGGTCGGAGTTTCAAAGTACCAGGTATCTCCCCAGCAGATACGATTGGGTGATTCACTCTCTCTCATTATCAGAATTGAAAATACCGGAACCGATGATGCAAAGTCGGTCAGGGCTGATCTTGATATTCCGTTTCAAGGAATCAAAGAGGCATTTGTTGGAACGATCAAGCCGGATAATGATGCTCCGGCGGTTTTCAATCTCAAGGCAACTCAGAGCGGAGAGATATTCTATACTCTGAATGTCACATATGAGGATGATTTTGGGAAACATGTACTATCAGAACCTCTGTCTGTTTCAGTTCAACAAACAGATGGAACTGCAATATGGGTACTGATTGTGGGAGTGATCATTGCAGGTGGAGCAGTTCTTCTCTACAGACGGCGGATTTCTCCCTAAATTATGTCAGGACCTAATCTCTCTATCGCCTTTTTTCTGGCACTTCGTTCGATTCAGAATGGAAACCGGTTCACACTGTTTCTGACGATCACGATCATGGCACTGGTTTTTGTAAACCTGGTCTTTCTCCCTTCGATCATTTCAGGCGTCATCGTCAATTATAACGCTCAGTCGATTGATTACTCGTTTGGAAATCTTGTTATCGAGCCAAAAGAGAATGAGATATACATACAGAACGTTTCGACACTCCTGCACAAGGTTGACCAGATTCCGGACGTTTTTGGAACTTCACCCCGCATCCAGATCGGTGCAACATATAATTATCGTGGCAAAACCCTCTCAGGAGTCCTGGTAGGCCTTACCCCGACATCAGATGAGCAGGTAACAAAGATTTATACAACCGTAAAGGATGGTGAATTCTTGTCAGATGGAGATACCGACTCCATAATCCTGGGCACTACTCTTGCCGGAAACCAGGATAAGACAAAAGATAAATCCGAGTCACTCGGAGGTCCACAGGTTGGTGACCAGGTTCTTGTTACATTCAATAATGGAGAGACCCGAAATCTGCGAGTAAAAGGAATCCTCTCTTCAGGAGTTTATGGAATAGACCAGTACGGATTTATCACTTTGAGAGAGATGGAAGGAGCTCTTGGAACACATGATAAGGCATCATCCGTACTAGTCAGGATGACCAGAAATGGCAATGAAGAAAGTGATAAACTTCGTTTAATGGAATTCGGAGTCAGTGAACAGGTTCGTACCTATGATGAAAAATCCAGTAGTGCAGTAAAAGATGCTGTGACAGCTTTTGGTATCATCAACGGGATCTCAACCGGTGTGAGTCTCGTGATTGCAATGGTAGTCACATTCATAGTGGTCTATATCAACACCATTAATAAACGCAGACAGATTGGAATTTTAAAAGCCATCGGAATTCATAAAAACACAATTGTTCTTTCATACCTGTTCCAGGTTATGTTTATGGCTGCCTGGGGATGCATATTCGGCCTGATTCTCGCTTTCATGCTGGTTGCATATCTGAATATCCATCCACTCGTCTTTCCGGGAGGAGCCGTGTATCCGATGGTGGAAGCAGAGCCCTTTATCAGGAGCATCATATTATTGTTTTTAGTTTCGCTTATTTCCGGATTTATTCCATCGTACCAGACAAGTAAAGAGCCTATCCTGGATGCTATCCGAGGTTCGGTATGATTCGTGCCGATCATGTATCACGAGTTTACTCTCTTGGAAAAACCACGGTACATGCTCTTCGGGATGTCTCATTCACAATTTCACCCGGCGAGTTTGTGGGGATTACCGGAGCGAGTGGAAGTGGAAAATCCACCCTGCTTCACATAATTGGGCTCCTTGATCAACCAACATCAGGCACTCTGACAATTAATGACACCTCTATCAATGAATTATCAGAGGATGAAAAAACCGAGTTCAGGCTACAGAATTTAGGATACGTATTCCAGGATTATGCCCTGGTTCCTGAATTGTCAGTTCTGGAAAATGTGTTTCTTCCTGCAAAGGCAAGAGGAATGCCCAAAGATGAATACCTGAGGAAGAGTGAAGAGATACTTTCCCAGGTGGGTCTTGGTCATCGCATGTACCATAAACAGAATGAACTTTCAGGTGGAGAGCAGCAGAGGGTTGCCATTGCACGTGCCCTTATAAATACACCAAAAATATTATTTGCTGATGAACCATGTGCAAATCTTGATTCAAAGACATCACGAAACATTCTGGATCTGTTCAAGCGCCTAAACGAGGAATATTCACAGACTATTATTATGGTTACTCATGAAGAGTGGCATGAAGAATACATGTGCCGGATGATTATCCTTTCAGATGGTGAGATCTCAGATCAGCGTGAATGCCACAGAAAAAGCAATCCTCCCTGAAGAAAGTGTATCTATTTATCTGAACTTCTGATGTTATGAAGGACAGGTTTCCTGGTTTTCAGTAATCAGGGATGGTATTAATCATGTAGGTATACCATTTCCATGAGTTATTAAAATTTGAATTCCTGGGTGTTACGTACATAAGTTTAATGTGGTCCAGGATATCAGGCAGGGAGACTCTCTAAAATCCCGGAGCGGTCTTCAAACTGAGTAGTTCAGAGTTTGAAGATAACACAAAAGGCACCAATAGCCAGGTGTAGGCCAGATATGGATCAGTTTCGTGAATGGTACCTTCCTCATAATTCATAGCAGGGTCCCGGCGGGCGGGCGGGAGAAATGGAGTTTGGGCGGG
>NZ_DATMYY010000116.1:0-4447 GCF_035560735.1 Methanospirillum sp. | reverse complement strand
ATCGAACACTATGTAAAACATTCGTGGAATTAGGGTTCTACATAGAAATATCAGGGCATCTATGTCACAATTATCATTAGGAGCCTGACTCAACGGGAAGCGCGATCAGCATGAACGTATGAATGTTTCAGGATTCCAGAACGCGAAAACCTGATCAAAGAGACTGATATCCCACTAATCTGTATGAAATCCATATTCAAAAGAACCTTTTTTTGACCCTGGTTTTATCTCATGAGATCTGATGTTTACAATTATTGCCGCATCTTTTCCATTTTTTGAGATATACAGCCATCAGTTGCACCCTTCTTTTGGTTTATCCTCTTTCGTGATGACCTTGGTATCAGAATTTGGAGATAACATGACCGGAACCAAAAATATCGCCATTTATGGAAAGGGTGGCATTGGAAAGTCAACTACGACTTCCAATATCAGTGCAGCCCTTGCTGATAGTGGTCTAAAGGTCATCCAGATAGGATGCGACCCAAAGAGTGATTCGACCAACAACCTTCGTGGAGGAAAATCCATCCCATCAGTCCTTGATGCAATCAGGAGCGGGAAGAAGGTTGAGATAGAAGACATCGTGTACGAAGGATTTGGCGGTGTACTCTGCATAGAAGCAGGGGGACCTGAACCGGGTGTCGGATGTGCCGGACGAGGTATCATTGCAGCAATCGAACTGCTCAGACAGAAGAAGGTCTTCGAGCAGTACAAACCTGATGTTGTTCTCTATGATGTTCTCGGTGATGTGGTCTGTGGAGGATTCTCAGTCCCAATCCGTGAAGGAGTTGCAGAACAGGTATATACGGTAACATCTGCCGATTTCATGGCAGTATATGCTGCAAATAACCTCTTCAAGGGAATTAAAAAATATGCCAACAGCGGAGGAGCTCTCTTCTCTGGCATCATTGCAAACTCAGTTTCCTTGCCAATTCACAAAGAGATCATCGATGATTTCGCTGTCCAGACCGGGACAACGATCGCTGAGTATGTTCCAAGATCGATCACTATCACAAGAAGTGAACTTCGTGGTCAGACTGCAGTCGAGTATGATCCCGACTCAGAGCAGGCAGATGTATACCGCCGGCTTGCAAAAGCAATCATAAGCAACGAGAAGAAGTACGTTCCGGCACCTCTTGATGCTGAACAACTGAAATTGTGGGCTGAATCATGGTCAGACCGCCTCCTTGACAAAAAGGAGGAGGAACATACCCACCGTTCAGGAACTGTAGCAGCGGCAACATAACCACAGAGAGGAGTAATTATGGTATACAACACCAGGGAAGAAGCAGAGAAGGAACTCTATGAGAAGAAGATAGATCTCTCACAGATCACCTGCCCGAACCGTGAACAGCGGGCAAATGGTATCAATATCTTCTATGGAAAGGCAAGTGAGCTTGTTGACCAGGCTAAATCAGGATGCCTCAAGAATCATGAGCGTGGATTTGCTCAATCATCGGGATGTACACTCAACTTCTACCTCTCGGTTCGTGTCGGAACCATCAGAGATTCAGCAACCATCTTCCATGCTCCGGTAGGGTGCTCATCGTCAGCACTTGGTTACCGTGAACTCTTCAGGGGAATCCCTGTTGAACTTGGAAGACCGGCAAACTATGACCTCCACTGGATGACCACGAACCTTCGGGACAAAGATGTAGTATATGGAGCTGGCGATAAGCTCAAGAAGACCATATACGAGGCACAGAAGCGATACAATCCAAAGGCAATCTTCATCCTGACATCCTGTACAACCGGAATTATTGGTGAAGATATCGAAGGAGCAGTTGCAGATGTCCAGCCTCATATCGATGCAACCATCGTTCCAATTCACTGTGAAGGTGTCAGATCGCGGCTGGTTCAGACCGGATATGACGCATTCTGGCATGCAGTCCTGAAATACCTGGTAAAGAAACCACAGGAGAAACAAGAGGATCTGGTCAATGTTGCAAGCATGCTCTCATACACCTGGCAGGACAGGCTCGAAATTCAGAGACTGCTGAGCAAAGTAGGTCTTCGTGCAAACCTGATTCCTGAGTTTGCCAGCGTAGAGCAGTTCCAGCAGCTCTCTGAAGCAGCAGTAACAGCACCACTCTGCCCGACGTACACCGATTACATCTCACGTGGACTTGAGCAGGAGTACGGTGTTCCATACTTCATGTATCCGTCTCCAATGGGAGTTGCAAACACCGACGAGTGGCTCAGACAGATCGGAAAGCATACCGGAAAGGTTGATGAGATCGAGGCATTAATCGAGGATGAACACAAAACCTGGCTTCCAAAGCTTCAGGCGATCAGATCAGAATTTGACCGGATTGCAGCAGAGAAAGGAAGTAAAGTCAGGGTTCTCGGATCACTCGGTCAGGGAAGACTACTTGCACAGCTCCCGTACTTCGATGAACTCGGGCTCACCTCACCGGCTGCGATGTCACAGGACTATGACAACCTGATCCTTGAGGATCTTGAGGACGTGATTGCAAAGGTTGGTGACTTCGATCTCCTGGTAAACACGTTCCAGGCCGCAGAACAGTCACATATCACCGAACAACTTGATCCCGATCTGACCCTCAGCTGCCCATTCCAGGGAGGAGCATACAAGAGAGTTAAGGGATCAACCAGGATTCACGCACTTCGTGGAGATCCAGACCCGTGGAGTGCACAGAGTGGATACACAGGAGCAATCGCGTTTGGAAACTTCCTACTTCAGGCTCTCAAGAGTTCTGCATTCCAGAAGACACTCAAAGCAAAGACAAAAGACAGTTACCGCGAGTGGTGGTTCAAACAGTCGAACCCGCTCTATTACATGAAACCGGAGAGCATCTAACATGGGTAGTGCAGAAGCAGAATCGGCATCTGAAGATTTTTCAGAAGGAAGAGCAATAGAGGCGCCGAGATTCTCCTGTGCACTCGGAGGAGCACTTGGAACTGCATTAGGGATATATGGAACAGTCCCAATCCTCCACTCAGGAGCAGGCTGTGGTATCGGTCAGCTCTTCGGGCAGCTCTATGCAGGAGGGCAGAATGCTGGAGGCCCACAGGGAGGAACCAGTACTCCCTGTTCCTCACTTGTCGAGCATCACGTTGTATTTGGCGGTGAAGAGAAACTAAAAGATCTCATCAAAGCAAGTACTGAACTGATGGAAGGGGATCTCTATGCTGTGATTACCGGCTGTGTTCCGTCTCTTATCGGAGATGACGTGAATGCAGTTGTGAGGCCATTTAAAGAGGAGAAAGATATCGTTTATGTGAAAACTTCCGGATTTACCGGGAATTCATATGAGGGATATGAACTCTTCTTTGAAGCTGTAATAAACGATATCCTGAAGCCTGCAGAGAAGATTCAGCCCAAGACAGTGAACATATTCGGGATTGTTCCCTATCAGCATGTCTTCTGGAAAGGAGATGCCAAGACCATAAAAGACCTGCTTGCAAGAATTGGTGTTACTGCAAATGTGTTCCTGGCTGAATTTGACGGAACAGATCAACTCAGGAATATCCCAGCAGCAGAATATAACATCGTCCTCTCAACGTGGAATGGTCACCGTGTTGTAAATCTACTAAAAGAGAAATTTGAAACACCGTTCCTGTCATTCCCATCAGTTCCAATCGGACCAAAACAGACTGCAGAGTTCCTTCGAACCGTCGGAAAGACACTCAATATATCTGAAAAGGTTGTTGAGTCAGTTATTGAATCTGAAGAGAGGCGGGTGTACCGGTTCATTGAGTACGGCGGTGATGCTCATATGCTTGTCAGGCCACATCCATTCTTTGCGGTTGTAGCAGACTCAGGAACTGCAATCGGGATCACCCGTTTCCTGGTCAATGAACTTGGGTATCTACCTGATGTCATCCAGATTGCTGATGAACCACCAGAGGAAGTCAGGGCAGAGATAACAAAACATCTCACCGAAGGTCTTGAAACTCCTGTCAAACCTGATGTGATATTTGAGACTGATTCACACCTGGTGCGTCAGAATCTGAAGAACCGCCCATTCTTGTTCCTGTATGCGAGTTCACTGGAAGCACCAACTTCATTACAGGAATTTGGAGCAATACCAATTACTGTCTCGTTCCCAGCAATGAACAGGCTCATCTTAAACCGGACATATGCTGGGTTCGATGGGGCTCTCACGCTCTTTGAAGAGACGATAAGCACCTTCGTAGGACCGCTGTGAGGGGGTGGTATATGCACGTGTAGTCAAAAAAAATCGTGGGACCATAAATTCCGGGCATCAGGGGAAGATCAGACATCTACTGCTTCCCCCAATCTCCAGATTGTAGTATATCGAGTCATATAGCCGTCCTAACGCATTTGAATTGGTGTGAGGTCTGGAAGTCACCCTGCCGACCTCATATTAAACTACAATCTTACTTCCTCACGGGAAATATCTATTTTCCGGACACTGGTGCTGATAGATCAGGCATGTTCATCAGCACCCCGGTTCCACAGGAG